>JANMDR010000005.1:0-20522 GCA_031376425.1 Betaproteobacteria bacterium | reverse complement strand
CTTACGCAATATTGCCCAGCGCTGGACAATGCCAATCCAAAACTGGAAACAAGCAATAAGTCAGTTGATGATCCACTTTGAAAAGCAGTTTAACCCCGCCTAGCAAAAACTAAAAACACAAAATTCGGGATAGCCTCGAATGTCATATTGTCGCCACGCACTTCTTGCAAACGATCACCAAAGCAAACCATACCTCCGTTGATGACCGCACACGTGTGTGAATCACCTACCGCCAGCGCACTCACACCACTACCTGCATCGATGACTCGAACAGGGTTCACTCGCTTCGTAGTACTGCCGTCACCTAATGCACCAGTACTATTGTAGCCCCAGCACTGGACGCCACCACTAACCACGGCGCAGGTTTGCGAAGGACCTACTGCAACTCCAGTAACGCCGCTGTTTGCGCCAATGACATCGACGGGTACTTTTGGCCCGCTTACGCTCCCGGTGTAGTTACTTCCCCAGCATTTAACGCCAGCACTCACAACAGCGCATGTATATTCATAAGTTGCTGAGACCGCGATGGCACCATTGCGCTCCGCAACAATCTGGATAGGTGCTAATCTGTTAGTCGTGCTGCCATCACCAAGTTGACCCACGTCATTGTACCCCCAGCACTGCACGCCACCATTTACTACGGCGCAAGTATGCCTTGGGCCAGTTCCAATTGCGGTAACACCGCTACCTGCTGCAATAATTTGGGTAGGCACCAACCTGTTAATCCTACTGCCATCACCAAGTTGACCGGTATCATTGAATCCCCAGCACCGGACACCACCGTCAACGACAGCGCAAGAGTGGCCGCCGCCGCCCGTTGCCACTGCCACGGTCGTGACTCCACTCCCCGCACCAATAACTTGGACTGGGTTCATACGATAATTAGTGCTGCCGTCACCTACTTGGCCGAAACTATTAGATCCCCAGCACTGCACGCCACCTTCTACCACAACACAGTTGTGAGTGTAAGTTAAAGCGACTCCAGTGACATTTCCACCGGCGGGGATCACTTGATTGGAATTTGATCGAAAGCTAGAGACAAAGACATTGTCTTGGCTATCCCCGAAGAATCCCCAGCACCGCACACCACCACTAACGAGAACGCAGGTGCGATAGTCGCTCACAGCAAGCCCAAGCACACCAGACCCAGCGGCAATAGATTGAACGGGGGTTAACCGTGCGGTGACTGTGATTTCACCAAGCTGGCCGTAAACATTGAATCCCCAACACTGCATCCCGCTGTTTACAACTGCGCAAGCATGCGCACCACCTACCGCCACCGCCGTCACGTTACTGTTTTGTGGAAAGGTTTGGATCGGGGTTGAGCGAGAAGTTACGGTACCGTCGCCAAGTTGACCGAAAGAATTCTCTCCCCAACACATCACACCGCTGTTAACGATCGCGCATGTTTGATTGCCTCCCGCACTGATCGCCGTGGAACCACTAGCAACGGCAACGGTTTCGACAGCGTATAAGGAATCGCCATTGCCGCCGTCACCAAGTTGGCCAAGAGAATTTGACCCCCAACACCGTACTCCGCCATTAAGCAGAGCACACGTATGGGATATACCAGCGCCAATTGCGGTGACACCGCTACGCGATGCGATCGTTTGGCTTGGCGCAGATCGATTGATGCTGGTGCCGTCACCAAGCTGTCCCCTTTGGTTGTATCCCCAGCAATATACACCCCCATCAATTACTGCACAGGTGTGGGACTCACCAGCCGTGATTGTCGTCACGCCACTACCTGAGGCTATCGTTTGAACAGGTGTCAAGCGATTAGTATAGCTACTGTCGCCAAGCTGACCATAGTTATTGTTTCCCCAGCACTGCACACCGCCTGCGACTACTGCACAAGTGTGATTGCCACCCGTTGCTACCGCAGTAACACCGCTGCCCGCAGAAATCGTTTGGATAGGCATATTACTTACAAGGGAGGGCAGCAGCGGTGAGGGCGGGGTTCTAGCGCCGAGTTGCCCCATATCATTACGACCCCAGCACTGTATTCCGCCGCTAATCACAGCGCAGGTGTGAGCACGACCCGCCGCAACCGCAGTGACGCCGCTTTCAGGGGCGATGGCTAGAATGGGAGCCGCGCTGGAGCCGCTACTTCCATTGCCAAGTGAACCGTTTTCATTACGTCCCCAACACTGCACGCCACCTTTAATAACCGCACAGCTATGCGATAGACCTGCGCTAATTTGATTAGCGCGAGCAGCAAACTGGGCTTTGTTTACGTCAACTTTGACGGTTAAAGCAGCGGCTAACTTTGCAGTTCCCGCAGCGTTATTTGCTGTTACAACCAAGTCATAAGTGCCCGGAATAGTGGGCGTGCCCACCAAAGCCACGCTGCCCTTGCTGTTGTGGGTAGCCACAATACCAGCTGGAAGGCCACTTATCGTGATATTCGTGGGCGGTGGCGTACCGCCTATTAGTAAGCTTTGCGAGTACCACTTGTTTTCGGTCGCTTCCGCAAGACGTGGAGTGACTAGTGTTGGTGCGTCTGCGACATCACGTTTCGCGTCAATGGTAATAGTGGCGGAAACTGGTTCAGCGGCATCATAGTTAGCATCACCCGCTTGATTGGCAGTAATCCTGCAAATTCCAGTGTCGATGGCGGTAAGCGTCGATCCTAAGACTGTACAAACTGAAGGCGCACTCGTCGTACTAAAGATAATGGTTCTGTTAGATCGACCACCGGTAGCTGAAAGCACGACAACAGTCCCCCCGAGCATTTTCAGCGGGACTGGGAAATTAGATATTGCTTGCACACCTTTAGTGATTGTGACGCTCTGGAAAACTGGGGATGCCGCTGCGTAGTTGCCGCTTGCGGCCTGAGTAGCCGATACTACGCAGATGCCTATGCTATTAGCAACGAGAATATTTTTCGGTTTGCAAGTACCCGGGTACGCAACACAGTAGAGCGATGAGATTGCTGGCTCAAATCTCACGGAGCAAATTGTTGGGTTTACCGAGGTAAACCTTGCTATGCCACCTGAAGAACTTGTCGCAGACATAAAGATTTCTGTTTCTACTCGTGTTGAAGCGGGCAGGGTCTGAAAAATAAGTGTAGGCACTGCAGGCACGATGACAATCGAAGCCGTCACTTGCGGCGCACTCGCATACTCTGCGGTTCCCGCCTGATTGGCTGTGAGATTGCAGTTACCGATTCCTACAACGGTAACCGTTGCGCCGGTGACCCTACAAATAGTTGGCGCGCTCGTCGTGGCAAACACAACCGGATTACGTGACCGACCGCCACTAGCCGAGAGATCAAACGGAGGTGATCCAAACGTCACCAAACTAGATGGAGCAAAATCACGAATCACTTGTGGCGCTAACGCTATTTGCGCAACACTTGTACTGGCCCACAAACTTGCCAATCCAATGCCCAATATCGCGATAACTTGTCGCGCTTTTGCACAATACAATTTAACGTGCGCGGTTGGCGGAGCAGAGGAAAACGAATAAGTCAAATGGCTGGCGATAATTTCGGATGACATAATTGCTTTCGAAAAAATTTTATTAATCTTGTGCGCCAGCACATCTTGCAGCATCTCAGGTTTTATTGCGGGAATTGACAAGCCTTGCGGCGGACTAGCTTCCCACACAAACACTGTAGTGCTTTATATCTATCATTAGTTTACCTAATTTTATGACCGAGTGCACAACTTTTCACTTTACTTCGGTATTATTTCAATTTCTATATCGATAGCGCCATAACGAAAAAAAACCAGCGAACCGTTATTCTGGTCGATGGTTCGAATGTGTATGGCAAAAACAAACAAGCTGAAAACACCCGAAATAGAGCATCTTCAGCCTATAAACACTTAACGATTACCCAGTGTAATTCGCTTTAGCGCCCAATTAGCGCCCAATGCGCGTGCCGATGGTGGGGTGATATATACGATTTTCTTCCGCAGGATCACGCACTAATCGCGCTACACCTTGTTGCGCTTCCGCTAGGCCTTGATCGGCTGCGGCGCACACTCCCGTGTTGATGTAGGAGAGCGCTGCGGCGAGTTGACGTTCCGTGGGGTCGCCTAGCTGTTTGGTGAAATCGTCGCTGGCGGGGCAAGTTGGTGCGAAGCCATCGGCATAGTCACTAAAGCCTTTATTGTTTGATCCAGAAAACTGAATTGTGTTGTAGGTGGTGCCGCAATTATCGCGCGGGAGAAAGCCGTAGGGTTTACCGCAGGTGGTTGCGCCAATTAAGTCTACTTTTACGTCAATGCCGCGCAAGCCGTTAATCACCGATTCACTGGCCGAACAAGTATTGGCGCTGGTCAAAATCACCACTCGGGTTAGGTTTAATGATGGTAACGGTGTGCCAACTGGTAATGTTGAAAACCCTACCGTGGTTGAATAAAATGGCGTGGCCGACGTTGGAGCATAGTTAAACGGATTTTTGTCATTAAACAAAAGTTTCTCGAAAATTTTACCGTTTGATTTTGCGGCACCGGCAATCATATAACCTAGTTGCCCAGCAACGTCGAGCAAGCCCCCGCCGTTATAGCGCAAATCAAGTACTAATTCACTGATGTTTTGCGCGGACAATTCAGATACAGCTGACAGTAATTGCGATTCGGATGGCCGAATAAACTGGTTGAACGTCATATAGCCCACGCGTTTACCGTTGCTTTCAATCACTCTCGTGTTTTGCACGGATATGGTGTTTATCACGGCGGAAGACAACACAAAGTTTTGCGTCGCTGGTGCACCAACCAAGCGCATACCAAAGGTTGCCGTGGTGTTAAGGCTTGCCGGGAACAACGCTGCATTAAGCACATCCACACCTGCTTGTGTCCCGTTATTAATAAAATCCACACCGTTCACGGTGATCAATTCTGCGCCGCGTAGCACACCAGCAACCGCTGCTGGCGAACCCGGTTGCACTAGCGCCACTACCCAGCGCCGCGGTGGTGAACTAGCAAACTGTGCCCATTGAATGCCATATCCACTTGCTACACCTGCGTTCGTGGCTCGCGCCGCTGCCGTGGTCTGCGTAAAATGGAATTGATCCTTTTGCCGGCCCGTTGGGGTAACTTCATAGCTTCTCAATACATTGAAATAAGCGATTGGCGTGGCAAAGGACGCAGGGCTAATGTTGCCAATATCCTTATACCAAAGATAAGTTTCATCCGACCATGACCGTACCCATGCTTGTTCATCGGCCAAGCTGCCTTGCACATCCGGCCACGGTTGATTAGTGCTTGAATCGATACCCGTGCGCGGCGCAATGCAGCGCTGCGCTACGGCAAAGCTGGGTGTATAGGCCGGTTTTATTGAGGCTGCATTGCTACAATTATTGACGCCAACCGACGAAAAAGTTTGGCGCACAATCTGCTTTACATTGCGCGCGCCACTTACGTCATAAGCCATTTCACCATTCACGCCATCCCGAAAGAAAAAACGAATTAATCCAACTCTAGTTACCGAAGCTGTGGCGCTGGCACCGTTAATTTGTGCGAGGGGTGTGCCTGTGGTGCGGTACACTTCACCTTGAAAGGAGCCATCATATTGGCGCTGCACATCAGATGCCACAAACCACACGCCCTGCCCGTCCGCATCGTAAGTAAACCAAGTTGCGAAAAGCGTGTTTTCCTGATGCGTAATATTCACGCCCCAGCCTTCTTCAGCGGGGATATACCAAAGGTCTTGATAGTTTTGGCTTGCCGCGCGGGAAACGGTCGGCGGTTGTTGAGTGCACACCGTTGGGGTGGTTTTGTATTGCTGCCGCACTATGCTTTTGGTTTGGTCTAGCGCCCCAATTTTGTAGTTAAACGTGGCTGCATTCAAGCTCGAAAACTGTAAGGTTCCCGACCCTACTTCAGCCACAGATTTCGATGCCTTCTGGCCGTTGATTTGTGCAAATGAGACTCCTGTCGTTTGATAAATTGCACCTTTAAAACTGCCATCGGGCTGCTTACGCGCATCACTCATCACATACCATGCATTGCGGCCACCATCGCCGTAGGTGAACCACGTAGCAAAAATAACATCGCCTTGCTGATTCAAATTTATGCCCCAGCCTGATTCGCTGGGATTCCACCATAAGTCGCTATAAGAAGCGTTTTGCGCTTGTGCGGCTTGCGGAACCATCACACCTAGGGCGACGAAAACCGCAAAAACAGTCGCGACGATTCGCGCTTGCGAAACAACTTTAAAAAAGTAGCTGCAACTCGTAAACAAAGAACTTTGGAACATTGAGAACATGACGTTCATCCTTTTACATATAGATTTGATTTCAATAATGGTGTACTAAATTCTCGCTGATTCAATCTCAGAACTACTAATTAAGTGCGACGAACTGATTCTTAAGCAGGGTTAAATGTCAATTTTTGGCGCGAATGGCGGTTTCAAAATGTAGTCCACGTCTCGCAGCTTGTCAGAGTGGATTAACTATTAGCGCGAGCCTGTGGCAGGCAAATATCGCACTCGGTACAAAGTCTAATGTAATAACAAGAGTACCTAAAGATGAGGTAAAAATAATTGACAACGCCGTGATTGTCGCCGTATGCGTAAAAAATTGCAATATTCGCACATGTTTAATACGCGTGCCCTTTTTTAGCCAGTCTTTTTTGCAGCGTGCCTTTTATGGCGCAAAATGGAAATTATTTCATTAATATATCTTATATAAGATATAAGTCTATTGACAGCCGCTTTTTTTGGCCTTACTATTTCTCTATCAAATAAACGGGTTTTTCACTCTATGACGCCATATCTACGCCCTCGCCGTTCCATGCTTTATGTTCCTGGCTGCGCACCGCGGTTTCTCAATAAGGCGCGTAGCGCCAAGGTTGATTCAGTTATTTTTGACCTCGGTGATTCGGTGTTGGTTGAAAACAAAGAAAGCTCGCGTAATCAAGTAGTTGAGGCGATTTTGCATGGTGGTTACGGGCGGCGCGAACGAGTGGTGCGCGTCAATGATCTTGATTCCCCTTGGGGTCGGGATGATGTGAAGGCAGTTGCCAATATTGGGATTGATGCTGTCTTGTTTCCCAATATTGAATCACGGCAGGATGTCCTTGACGCGTTAGCAGCGCTGGATGCCGCTGGCGGCTCACACTTACCTATTATGGTGATGATTGAAAGCCCAATTGCTGTGCTACGGGCAGAAGAGATTGCTGCAGCGTCTGACCGCATCGCCTGCTTAATTTTAGCTACTTCTGATCTTCTCACGCAGCTACATGGCCGCAAAACACCGGATCGTTTGGCGCTGCATTATTCACTATCACACGTATTGCTGGTGGGTCGCGCTTATAAACGTGCCGTGGTGGATGGCATTAGCGTTGATATTAAAGACCTGCATTCTTTTGAGCTCGCCTGTCGTCTATCGCGTGATTTAGGTTTTGATGGCAAATCACTCGTACACCCGAATCAATTAGCGTATTGCAATGATGCTTTCACCCCTAAACCAAGTGAAATTGCTAACGCTAACGAAATTATATTAGCGCTCGAACAGGCGCACCACGAAGGCCGCAGCACCATCATGCTCAATGGCCGCTTGGTGGAGTTACATCATGTTGCCGCGTCGAAACGCATTTTGGCGCTGGCCGATATGATTCGCGAACTAGAATCGGCGTAGAGGCTTTAAATGCGGCCACCTTCAGGGTATTTTTTTGACGACTATCGGCTCGGGCAAGTATTTAACCATGCCACGCCGCGCACCATAACGCAAGGTGATGCAGCGCTTTATATCGGCCTTACTGGTGCCCGTCACGCCCCACATTGCGCGAGCACGGTAGCGCAGGCACTTGGGCATCCGCAAAGCCCAATTGATGATTTGCTGGTGTTTCACATTGCCTTTGGTAAAACCGTACCCGATATTTCATACAACGCCGTGGCTAATTTAGGCTACGCCAAGGTGCAGTTTCTAGTACCTGTTTATGCAGGCGATACCCTGACTGCCAACACGGAAATCATTGGGCTAAAACCAAATTCAAACGGTAAAACTGGCGTTGTTTACGTACGCTCACAAGCCAAAAATCAACACGGTCAAACTGTACTCAGTTGGGTACGTTGGGTGATGATAAACCGATTGGCAAGTACCGAAAATAGCGCATCTCCAAGCAGTGTTCCCATGTTAAAGAATGCCGTAGACGCCGCAAATTTAGCTATTCCCGCGTTTTTAAATCCGGCTGGCCTCACAGCTTTACACACCGGTTCAAATAAATTTTTTGCTGATTACGCTGTGGGCGATGTCATTAACCATCCCGCAGGCATGACCATCAACGACACCGATCACACCCTCGCCACTAAGCTCTATCAAAATACCGCGCGGGTACATTTTGATGCGCTACATATGCAGTCATCGCGGTTTGGGCAACGCTTGGTGTATGGCGGACAAATAATTTCTATCGCACGAGCCTTGAGTTTTGATGGTTTGGAAAATGTAATTTCCATCGCCGCTATCAATGGGGGCAGCCACACCAATCCATGCTTTGCCGGTGACACCATTTACGCTAAAACCATTGTGCTGGAAAAACATACTTTGCGCGACGATTTGGGTGCACTCACTTTACGCCTAATCGGTATTAAAAATGCACTGCCCACCACTATTGAACACGCCAATATCGAAGCTAATGCCAACATCGTTCTCGACCTACAGTACACCGTTTTAATGCCTTGCAAACCTGCTTAGTCGCACTCTATATTCAACCTTGTTTAGTCTGTTATTTTTAATTTATTTTTGGAATTCTAAGCCATGAACACTACTGCAAAAGTTCACCCAAACCAAGCCTTGTTCGCAGGTGAAAAAGCCTTTCCAGTTATTCCTAGCTGCGAGCATTTTGCGGGTAGTGAAAAGCTGATTCTTAAGGCGCTTGAATTACAAGATAAATTAGGTCCCGTATTCGATATTACATGCGACTGTGAAGACGGGGCGCAGGCTGGTTTTGAAGTAGCGCACGCGCAAATGATTGTGCGCGTACTGACGTCCGATGCCAACAAACACAAAATGGCTGGCGCACGTATTCATGATTATTCACACGGGCACTGGAAGCAAGATGTTGATATTTTAGTGGGTGGTGCAGGCCATGTTTTGCGCTACATTACTATCCCAAAATCTACCTCATTGGCTGAAGTGCGGGAAATGATTGATTATATTCAGGCTGTAGCTCAAGCAAACAAAATCAGCCGCGCTATGCCGATTCACGTGCTCGTTGAAACGCACGGTGCACTACGCGATATTCACCAAATAGCCGCCCTTCCCCACATTGAGGTGCTTGATTTTGGGCTGATGGATTTTGTATCAGGCCATCATGGCGCTATTCCCGCTTCGGCCATGCGCTCGCCGGGGCAATTTGAACATCAACTCGTTGCCCGGGGAAAGTCAGAATTAACCGCAGCCGCCCTCGCCAACGGCGTGGTGCCTGCACATAACGTTTGCCTAGACTTAAAAAATCCCCACACGGTGTATAACGATGCCTCCAGAGCGCGAAACGAGTTCGGCTTTTTGCGGATGTGGTCAATCCATCCAAGTCAAATTTCCGCTATTGTGGATGCCATGCGTCCCGATCATTCTGAAGTTGAAGACGCCGCAAATATTTTATTAGCAGCCCAAATCGTTGATTGGGGCCCAATTCAATACAAGGGCGAATTGCATGATCGCGCCACCTATCGCTACTTTTGGGAGTTGTTACAAAACGCACGGGTAACTGGCGTTAAAATATCTGATTCGGCAATTGCTGCGTTTTTTCAATAAGCGATTTTAAATTAATAAACTCAAGCATCTTCAGCCAGTTTTGGCTCTCAATGCCCGTTAAACGAGGATTTACATAATGACCCACTCCGCCGGTGCCGCCTTTCGCAAAGCCCTCTCTGAAGAAAAACCGTTACAGATCATCGGCACCATCAATGCCAATCACGCCTTGTTAGCCAAGCGTGCTGGGTATAAAGCGATCTATTTATCCGGTGGCGGCGTTGCGGCGGGCTCGCTAGGCTTGCCCGACCTTGGTATCAGCAATTTAGACGATGTGCTCACCGATATCCGCCGCATTACCGACGTGTGCGATGTACCGCTCATGGTTGATATCGACACCGGTTTTGGCCCTTCCGCTTTTAATATCGCCCGCACCGTAAAGTCACTCATTAAATTTGGTGCAGCGGCCTGCCATATCGAAGATCAAGTGGGAGCCAAGCGCTGCGGTCACCGCCCCGGCAAAGAAATTGTCACCAAGCAAGAAATGGTAGACCGCGTAAAAGCCGCTGCCGACGCTAAAACCGATCCTGATTTTTTCTTAATCGCCAGAACCGACGCCATCCAAGTTGAAGGCGTAGATTCCGCCCTAGAACGTGCGGTAGCCTGCGTAGAAGCCGGTGCTGACGGCATATTTGTTGAAGCTGCCTATGATTTACCCACCTACAAACGCTTTGTAGAAGCTTGCAAAGTACCCATTCTGTGCAACATTACTGAATTCGGTAAAACCCCATTCTTTACCACTGCCGAATTAGCGAGTGCAGATGTCGCGATGGTGCTCTACCCCTTAAGCGCCTTCCGCGCCATGAACAAAGCCGCCGAAGCCGTCTACACCGCAATCCGCCGTGATGGTACGCAAAAAAATGTCATCGACATCATGCAAACCCGCGAAGAGCTATACGAGCGCATCAACTATCATGCATTTGAACAGAGTTTGGATACGCTGTTTGCGACGAAGAAGTAAAGGTTCAAACATATTAATTCTAACCCCAGAACGTATTGACAAAGTAAATACAAAGAGGTAATTTGAGTTTGGATACGCACTTTGTTTTTGAAGGCACTGCATTTGTTTGGAATGCCGAAAAGGCAAAATCCAATATTTCAAAACATGGCATCACCTTTCAACAAGCAGCAGAAGTGTTTTTTGATCCGATGTTTCAATTAGTAAATGCCAACCGAAATGACGAATCGCGGGACGCCATTTTAGGTTTTGATCGGTCTGGAAAATCGCTTTTTGTCGTCCACATTGAAGTAGAAAGCAGCAGTATTCGCATCATTTCAGCGCGCCTGATGACGGCATCAGAAAGGAAACAATATGGCAATTCATGAACTGATCAAAACGCGCCTCAATAAAGAGCGTGAAATGACCTCTATTACACTGCGCATTCCCAAGGATGTTGTGGAAAGCATGAAAGATATTGCGCCGCAGAAAGGCATGACAGGCTACCAAGCGTTACTAAAAAGCTACATCAGTGAAGGGCTGCGACGCGATGAAGCCGAGTTTGTATTTGGCCGAACCGCAAGACTGCTTGAAGCGTTGCGTAAACGCGGCGTGGACGAAAAACTGATAGCTGAAGCAGAACGCGATGCAGCTTAAGCGAAACACCTTACAAGATTCCGTATTTTTGATCTAACACCTGCCTTGAACTAACAAAATTCAATAATTCAACTGTAATCGACTACCAAACTAGCTGCCAAACTAAAGACTGAGACAACACCAAAAACCAAAGCAGTAAGCCGATTCGCAAGCGCCGTCACTAGATTGCCATACCAACAAATTTTATTTCGATGATCCAATCCTTCGACCACGTCCAACTAACCATCAAAGCCGGTCAACTCGACACGGCGTTGGCGTTTTATATCGATTTTTTAGGCTTTACGCGCGTGCCTAAGCCTTCGACCCTACGCCAAAGCGGGGCGTGGCTTGTCTCGGGCAGTGTGAATTTGCATTTGGGTGAAACCAATGAAAGTAATGGGGACGAGGAGGAGAACCTTAGTCTACCGCGCAATGCTCACCCTGCTTTTAGGGTTGATAACTTTGCGCAATTAATGGAAACCGCTACGCAAAAAGGGTTTAAAACCCGCGTAGATACTGGGCCTTCAGGCTATCTTAGAGGCTCGGTTTGGGATCCATTTGGCAATCGTATTGAACTGATGCAAGCACTTTAAATTTCCATTCACGGAGAATATGAATGAGCACAACTGAAACTGCAGCACCTGTTGTTCCCGCTGCTGGTCCCAAAGCAAAAAAATCCGTCGCGCTATCGGGCGTGGTGGCTGGTAATACTGCCCTTTGCACCGTCGGCTTAACGGGTAATGATTTGCACTATCGCGGCTACGACATTTTAGACATCGCCGAAACTTGCGAGTTTGAAGAAATTGCCCATTTGCTCATTCATGGCAAGTTACCCACCAAGGCGGAACTTGCTTCCTACAAAGCAAAACTCAAAGCCCTGCGACCGATTCCGATGGCCGTGCAGGATGCGCTGGAATGCCTACCCGCCAGCGCCCATCCTATGGATGTGTTGCGCACAGGTTGCTCCGTACTGGGCTGCACCCTGCCCGAAAAAGATGACCATAATTTAGCCGGTGCGCGTGACATTGCGGATCGCCTCATGGCATCGTTTGGCTCAATGCTGCTCTATTGGTATCACTTCGCGGTGAACGGCAAGCGCATTGATGTAGAAACCGATGATGATTCCATTGGTGGGCATTTCCTACACTTATTGCACGGCGCACCACCCTCTGCAGAATGGGTACGCGCGATGCACACTTCACTTAATCTTTATGCCGAGCATGAATTCAATGCCTCCACCTTTACCGCGCGGGTAATCGCTGGTACCGGTTCCGATATGTATTCAAGCATTACCGGCGCTATTGGCGCTTTGCGTGGGCCTAAACATGGGGGGGCGAATGAAGTCGCATTTGATATTCAATCCCGCTATGCCAATGCGGATGAGGCCGAAGCCGACATCGTAAAACGCGTGGGCGAAAAGCAGGTCGTGATTGGTTTTGGTCATCCGGTTTATACGGTATCTGATCCGCGCAATGTAGTAATCAAAGGTGTGGCCGAGCGCTTATCTAAAGCTGCTGGCAACACCAAGCTTTACGATATTGCCGACAGACTTGAAGCCGTAATGTGGCGCGAGAAAAAAATGTTCCCTAACCTTGATTGGTTTAGCGCCGTCTCATATCACATGATGGGCGTGCCAACCAGCATGTTTACCCCACTATTTATTATCAGCCGCACTTCAGGTTGGGCGGCGCATGTGGTGGAACAGCGCCAAGACGGTAAAATAATACGTCCGTCCGCCAATTACATCGGCCCCGATGATATGGCCTTTGTACCCATTGGTGACCGTAAATAAAGTGACCGTAAATAAATTAGCTTTTTAAACTTTTTTTAACCTCAGCTGAAAGCAATAAAACATGTCTGCTCACATCTCCAACGTCCGCCCTAAACCCGATAAAGTTTTAGTTGATATCGTCGATTACGTCACCAAGTACAAAATCAAATCTAAAGAAGCGTATGACACGGCACGCTATTGCTTGATGGATACTTTAGGCTGCGGTTTTGAAGCCTTAGAATATCCAGCTTGCACAAAAATGTTGGGACCAGTAGTGCCGGGCACAATGGTGCCAAATGGTGCCAAAGTACCTGGTACTTCCTTTGCGCTTGATCCTGTGAAAGCCGCTTTTGATATCGGCGCGATGATTCGTTGGTTAGATTTTAATGACACATGGTTAGCGGCGGAATGGGGTCATCCATCTGATAATTTAGGCGGCATTTTAGCCACTGCCGATTGGCTTTCGCGCAATGCTGTTGCCGCTGGCAAAAAGCCCATGACCGTGCATGATGTGCTTACCGCTATGATTAAAGCACATGAAATTCAAGGCTGCATCGCGCTAGAAAATTCATTTAATAAAGTGGGCTTAGATCACGTGGTGCTAGTGAAAGTGGCATCTACTGCGGTTGTGGCGCAAATGATGGGCTTGAACAAAGACGAAATTCTAAATGCGGTATCACACGCATGGGTAGATGGACAATCACTACGTACTTATCGTCATTCACCCAATACTGGCTCACGCAAATCATGGGCAGCGGGTGATGCAACCTCGCGCGCGGTGCGTTTAGCGCTTATTGCTAAAACGGGCGAGATGGGTTATCCATCGGTGCTTTCAGCTAAAACATGGGGCTTTTATGATGTGCTATTTAAAGGTAATGCCTTTAAATTCCAGCGCCCTTACGGCAGTTATGTAATGGAAAACGTGTTGTTTAAAATCTCCTTCCCAGCAGAATTCCATTCGCAAACAGCGGTTGAAGCAGCGATGACGATTCATAAAGAATTAGCAAAACTCGGCAAGACCGATAAAGACATTAAAAAAATCACCATCCGCACCCACGAAGCTTGCATCCGTATTATCGATAAGAAAGGTCCACTCAATAATGAAGCGGATCGCGATCATTGCGTGCAATACATGGTGGCGGTGCCAATCATTTTTGGCCGTTTAACAGCGAGCGACTACGAGGATTCAATTGCTTCCGACAAGCGTATTGATGTGTTGCGCGACAAAATTGTTTGCGTGGAAACACCAGCCTTCACGAAGGATTATCACGATCCAGCAAAACGTTCGATTGCCAATGCATTAACCGTTGAGTTTAACGATGGCAAGAAAATGAAAGAAATCGTTGTTGAATACCCAATCGGCCATCGTCGTCGTCGTAAAGAAGGTATGCCGGTATTGGTTGCTAAATTCAAAACCAATTTAGCACGCGTGTTTGCTGAAAAGCAGCGCACTGCATTGCTCGATTTATGTTTGGACAGCAAAAAGTTTGACGCGACACCTGTGAATGAATTCATGGACATGATGGCCAAGTAGTGTGGTTAGACAAAAATGAACAGGGAGGGTGGGTGAGAAAACACATCAGGTTTTTTCAACATCGCCCTCTCGCTCCTTAAGGCGCAAAAACAGCTTAAAATACCGGGTTGTTAAAATAACCTTTCAATTGGGAACAGACCATGATCTGGACTAGGAGCTATCGCGTAAATTGCTTTAACGGTAGTTTTGACGAGTCTGCGGCGATCACTAAGCTTAAGACACAACGTGGAACACGGGCTAAAAATACTGTCTATGAAGTTGAGCAAAAGCATGAGAGATGAGAGTACCAATTTCTCGCAAACATAAATTAAAGGAAAAGACGGCGTTACCACGATCACCAAAGTAATTGTGCGTCCTCTTGGTAAATGCTAAGTTTAGATAACTGCAAAATCATTCATAATTACGAGCGCGTTTCAAATCGTCCATTCAATTTATCTATTGGAAAATCAACATGTCTTCAAATGCTTTTAACACCCGTCAGACACTAAAACTGGCAAACGGTAGCAGCCGCGATATTTATTCGCTTCCAGCCTTGGCAAAAACGTTTCCAAACGTCGCTAGATTGCCTTTCTCCATTCGCTTGGTTTTGGAAGCGGTGCTACGTAATGTGGATGGTAAAAAAGTTACTGAAGAGCATGTAAACCAGCTTGCAAACTGGAGCGCCAATGGTGCGCGCACCAATGAAATCCCCTTTATCGTTGCCCGTGTGGTGCTGCAAGATTTTACAGGTGTACCCCTACTAGCTGACCTCGCGGCTATGCGTGGTGTGGCTAAAAAAATGGGCAAAAATCCAAAGGTTATCGAGCCTTTGGTGCCCGTTGATTTAGTGGTAGATCACTCCGTACAAATTGATCATTATGGCAATAAAGATGCGCTTGATTTGAATATGAAGTTAGAGTTTTCACGCAATCAAGAGCGCTATGAATTTATGAAATGGGGTATGCAAGCCTTCGATACTTTCAAAGTCGTCCCACCCGGCATCGGTATTGTTCACCAAGTAAATTTAGAATATCTCGCCCGTGGCGTGCATGATAAAGCCAATGTGCTCTACCCTGATACCCTCGTTGGCACCGATTCACATACCACCATGATCAATGGAGTGGGCGTAGTTGGTTGGGGTGTGGGTGGCATTGAGGCTGAAGCGGGTATGCTCGGCCAGCCGGTGTATTTCTTGACACCTGACGTCGTTGGCGTAAACCTAACGGGCAAAATGCCAGAAGGCAACACCGCTACCGATTTAGTATTAACCATTACTGAAATGCTGCGAAAATCAAAAGTAGTGGGCAAATTCGTCGAGTTTTTCGGCGAAGGCGCACGTGCTTTAAGCGTTCCGGATCGCGCTACGATCGCCAATATGGCACCAGAATATGGCGCAACAATGGGCTTCTTCCCAGTGGATGAAGCAACTACAGAATATTTCCGCAAATCTGGTCGGACGGCTGAGGAATTGGATAAGTTTGAATCTTATTACAAAGCCCAAGGCATGTTCGGCATTCCATTGGCGGGTGATTGCAACTACTCCACTACGCTTAATATGGATTTGGGTAGCATTAAGACTTCACTTGCTGGCCCGAAACGGCCTCAGGACAGAATCGAGCTTGGCAGCATGAAATCAGAATTCGCAGAAGGGTTTTCTAAATCCATTGCCGACAACGGTTTTGCCAAAGCCGCAGACGATCTCACCAAGCGTTTCACTACATCTGAAGGGCTCGATATTGGCTCTGGCGATGTGTTGATTGCCGCTATCACTAGTTGCACCAATACCTCCAACCCGAGCGTTCTTTTGGCCGCTGGACTACTAGCGAAGAAGGCCGTAGAACAAGGCTTAACGGTCAAAGCGCATATTAAAACCTCTCTAGCCCCAGGTAGCCGTGTTGTTACTGATTACCTGACTAAAGCGGGTCTGCTGCCCTATCTTGAAAAGCTCGGTTTTTACCTTGCTGGTTATGGCTGCACCACCTGTATTGGTAACGCGGGGCCTTTATCCGAACCAATCGATGAAGCCATTGTAAAAAATGACTTAGTGTGCGCGGCAGTGTTGTCGGGTAACCGCAACTTTGAAGCGCGGATTCATCCAAACTTACGCGCTAACTTTTTAGCTTCGCCACCGCTTGTGGTGGCCTATGCAATAGCTGGAACCGTAAATAAAGATCTGCAGACCGAGCCAGTCGGCATCGGCACCAATGGCCCCGTATTCTTAAAAGATATTTGGCCTACAAGTCATGAAATTGCGGCTTTGATGGGTTACGCGATGGATCCGGCGGTATTCAATGCCCGCTATAGCAACTTAGGTGCTGATAATCCGCTGTGGCAAAATATTGCTGGCACCGATGGTCAAGTGTACAACTGGCCTGATTCCACCTATATTGCTGAGCCCCCATTCTTTGGCGCGAACTTCGGTATGGATGCAGGCCAAGCGCATGACATCAAAGGCGCTAAGGCATTGGGTATTTTTGGTGATTCCGTTACCACCGACCATATTTCTCCAGCTGGCTCGATTAAAGATACGTCGCCCGCAGGAAAATATTTACTCGCTAATAAAGTGATGAAGGCGGATTTCAACAGCTACGGCGCGCGCCGTGGCAATCACGATGTGATGATGCGCGGTACCTTTGCCAATGTGCGCATTAAAAACCTGATGATGCCGCTGAAGGCTGATGGTGGGCGCGTTGAAGGTGGCGTTACCCTGTTCCAGCCAAGTGGCGCAGAAATGTTCATTTATGATGCGGCGATGCAATATATTGCCCAAGGCACACCAACGGTAATTTTTGGTGGCGAAGAGTATGGCACCGGCTCTAGCCGCGATTGGGCTGCTAAAGGTACGCAACTGCTTGGCGTCAAGGCAGTAATCGCGAAAAGCTTTGAGCGTATTCATCGCTCCAATTTAGTTGGAATGGGTGTCTTGCCATGCCAGTTCAAAGGTAGCGATACGGCAATATCATTGGGGCTGATTGGCAATGAAACCTTTGATATCGTCGGTGTGGAAGCGGGTATCAAACCACAAATGGACGTGACGCTAAATATTACGCGTGCCGACGGAACCAAGCAAAGTGTGCCAGTACTGCTGCGAATCGATACACCAATTGAAGTAGATTATTATTTGCATGGCGGTATCCTGCCCTATGTGTTGCGCGAGTTGATGGCTGCTGCATAAGCAATAATTAGCATCGAACTATGGTGTGCACTAAAATGCGCACTTCGCTGTAAAATAAACCGTTGCCTTACCATTGTGGTGGTGCAACGGTTTTTTTTAACTGAAATAAGCCAATGCATACGCCAACACGCCTCCCCTTTCTACTATTTCCAAATCGTTCTCATCCTCGTTCTCCTTCTCAAACCACGCGGGTGCGTCTTGGTGCATGCATGGTGCTTCTAGCGAGCCTAATCAGTGGCTGCTCCAGCGTGCAAAGCCCCCCGATTCGTACCGGGCAAGTGGAAGCTATTCAGCCGCAAACGCCCACTATCCCTCCACCGCAAAAAGTTGCCGATAGTGCCATCGTGCGCCAGTTAATCGGCGAGGCCGATAAGCTTTCCACTATGGCGCAGAGCGATTTAGCAAAAAACTTTCTACGTGCCACCCGCAGCCTGCCAGCTGTAAACGCCCGCAAAGCGTGGCAAAGACCAAATAATCAAACCTATGTTGCGCAATCAAAATATGCCGAGGTACCCGAAGCTGAGCGCAATAAACTTGTCGTAGTAGAGCTTGATGAATACCGCTACTACTACACAAAATATGGCTCGCCGTTAGGTTATATGCGCCTGTTGGAAGTTGCTGCAAATAATGGTGTGCCCGATATGGCAAATAAGAAAATTCTTGATTTTGGCTACGGCGGCATTGGCCATATGCGCTTATTGGCAAGCCTCGGCGCACAAATGGTTGGCGTCGATGTTGATTCTTACCTAGAAGCGTTGTATGACGAGCCGGGTGACACGGGACGCATTGCGCCTGCGGCAACCGCACGTAATCGTAACCAGTACGGCAGTATCGATGTCATAAACGGCGCTTACCCAAAAGATGCAGCCATTACGGCAGAGGTAGGTGGCGGCTACGATTTGATTATCTCCAAAAACACCTTAAAGCGTGGCTATATCAAACCTGAACGCAAGGTGGATAAAAAATTCCTCGTAAATTTAGGTGTAAGCGATGAGGTATTTTTAAGCGCCCTTTTTTCTGCGCTTAAACCAGGCGGTCGCGTCATCATTTATAACCTTCAGCCCAAGCAAGGCGATGACAAACAACCGTACAAGCCCCATGCCGATGGCCGTTGCCCCTATTCTGCAGCGCAATTCGAGGCTGCAGGCTTTAGAGTTATTACCATAGACGCAAATGATGACGTTGCTATCCGCGAAATGGGGCGACGATTGGGATGGGATCGCAACGAGGCGGGCGAAGTGATTAGCGATTTAGAAAAAAACCTGTTTGCATCCTACAGCGTAGTGCAGCGACCTTAGGGGTGCAGTAGATGCTGGATGGTTTTTACAGTCAGTGATTATATGACCGTTATATGACAATTAATTAGATGGTTTACTCGAAAAAAACAACGTAAAAAGTAGCTACGTGTTGGGCGCAGAGTCGATTTTACTGTGCTGCGCCTAGCGCCAACCCTTTGGATTTATTCCAAAACGCGATCAGCTTATTTTTACAACTTTTTCTAGGATAGCCATGAAAAACAATTTACCTAATGCCAGCCCCTCAGCAACAGCTAAAGCTCTTTTTTGTGTCATCGTTTGTGCCAGCGCACTCTCATTGAGCGCTTGTGGCAAAAAAGCAGTCGAGCCCACCAGCGCTGAACGTTTAAAAATAATTACTCAAAATCAAGAAAACGCGAGCAAAGCTGAGGCCAATGCCAACGCACCTAAAACAGCCGCGACTGAACCAGCTAGTGCAACACCAGTAATGAAGTAGTTCCCCAAAACTTAGGCTGGTGGTGTGAGTATTAAAGTGAGTTTAAGCCCTAAATGGAAAAACTTCGTTAAAACAGTGCGAAGATACCGTGCAATTTGCTAATATCTTAATTGTGCTTTATTAACGTTTTGCTTATCGTCATGCACATACTGCTCACATCACCCATTCATCATTAAGAATCTTTTTTTGGATAGCCATGCACACTCATACGACCGCTACTGCTCACGCGCCAGTTGTAACTCATCCAATGCGTCGATTCAATAAATTATCAACTTCGATAGCCACACTCGCTGCCTTAAGTGGCTTAATCACCTTCTCAGGCTGTGGCAAATCCGAACGTGAGCTGACGACCGCCGAGCGACTCAAGTCCGTAGCTACCGTCCAAGAGACACAACCTGATTTTTATGCGCCAAAGAGCAACGCGCGCGACTACATGAAAGAGTTGAGAGAAATTCGCGATAATCCAAAGTCAGAACCTGCAACCATTGCGGCCGCAAATAAAGCGATTGAGACTGGCAAAAATGATCCATCACGTTTGGCAGCGGCAGCAGCAGCAGTTGTGCCAGCTACGCCACCGCCTGCAGCTGCGCCAACACTCACAACGACACCAACACTCACCCCAGCGGCACCAGCCGTAGTCGCAGCACCTCCCGTAGCGGCACCGGTAGCTGCACCACCTGTTGCCGCCCCAACGCCTGCTCCAGTGGCCGCTGCACCGCGCCCTGCGGCTGCCCCTGTGGAAACCCGTGCTGTTTCCCGCGAACAGCCTGAGTTTCCGCGCGAAGCTGCACAACGTGGCATCGATGCGGGTACAGTGCGCGCCCGCGCCTCCATCAATGCTGCCGGAGACGTTACGGGCGTAGTAATATTAACCGCTAACCCAGCAAGGGTTTTTGATCGTGCTGTTATTAGTGCGTTCCGCAATTGGAAATTTAATGCGGGTACTGACAACCGCACTTTTGATGGTGAGTTTGAATTTAAACGCTAGCAGCCCGACGGGCTGCTAGTCGCTGGCCTTTGCGACAATGTTCAGGT
>JANMDR010000336.1:0-5422 GCA_031376425.1 Betaproteobacteria bacterium | reverse complement strand
TTTGATTCGCCGGGGCCGTTTACAACGCAACCCATCACCGCTACATTCATCTCTTCAACACCGGGGTAATTCACTTTCCAGACCGGCATTTGGTTACGTAGATAACGCTGAATGCTATCTGCTAATTCTTGAAAATAAGTGCTCGTGGTGCGGCCACATCCTGGACAGGCGGCGACCATTGGCGTAAAGGAGCGAAGCCCTAAGGACTGCAAAATTTCCTGCGCCACAATCACTTCTTTGGTGCGATCACCACCGGGCTCAGGGGTGAGGGAAATACGAATGGTGTCACCAATGCCTTCCTGCATCAATACAGCTAACGCCGCCGTAGACGACACGATACCTTTGGAGCCCATACCTGCTTCGGTTAGACCCAAATGCAGCGGGTAATCACAGCGTTTGGCTAAGTTGCGATACACAGCGATCAAATCCGGCACGGCAGAAACCTTGCAGCTTAACAATATTTTATTGCCAGCCAAGCCAATAGATTCAGCCTTTGCCGCACTTTCTAGCGCTGACACAATCAGCGCTTCGCGCATCACGGCATCAGCCGCTAAGGGATGCGCTAAGGCTGCATTTTCGTCCATCATCCGCGCGATAAGTTCAGGATCAAGCGAACCCCAATTCACGCCGATGCGTACCGGTTTATCAAAGCGAACGGCGGCTTCAATCATCGCGGCAAATTGATCGTCACGACGACTACCCTGCCCGACATTACCAGGGTTAATGCGCAGCTTTGCGAGCGCTTCAGCGCACGCGGGAATTTCAGTTAATAGCTTATGGCCATTAAAATGAAAATCGCCGACAAGTGGCGTAGAAATATTACGCGCGTCTAACTTCTCGCGAATTTTTGGCACCGCCCGTGCTGCTTCCATTGTGTTCACAGTAATGCGCACAACTTCAGAACCGGCACGAGCCAGTTCTATTACTTGTTCCACGGTCGCATCGATATTTTCGGTATCGGTATTGGTCATGGATTGCACCATGATGGGCGCGTTACCGCCAACTAATACATTGCCAATTTGCACTTGTCGCGATTGGCGACGTTGAATTTGTGATGCTAAGCTGGCTGAATTGCCCATAATAAATTTCCAACGATGAACAAAAGAAGTCGTTAATTTGTGGTGCTAATGTGCCCTACTTTAACCGCAAGTGTGCTTCACTTTAACCGCAAGCGTGCCTTACTTTAACCGCAAGCGTGCTACTGACACTTTAGTATGCGGTGCTAAATCAAATGGGGCACCATTGTATTGCATTGTGGCATTTTTTGAGTTACCTACGACGATAGAAAATGGTGTGCGCCCTTCAATTTGGTGGGTTTCCCCTTTTTTGAAAGTGCGGTTAACGATTAAGTTACCGCGTGCATCGGCTACTTCAACCCAAGATGTATCGGTAAAGGTAAAACTGAGGGTGCTGTTACCTGTTTTTGGAACCATAGCCGCCGAAGCTGCCGTTGCAATTGGGGGGGGTGGTGCAATTGCTGCAACTGGCGCGGCAGCCGCAGGAGTAACCGATACGGTAGCTGCTTTATCTATCACTCGATCAACTGCCATTGGGTAGTTTGCACCGGCTTTCGGTACGGATGTGGTATCTGCCGCAGTAGGTTTTGCCGCTGCAATTGTGGTGTTGGTGTTTGGGTTTGCTATTGATGTCGCTGAAATTGAGGCCGCGCCAATGGCCTTATCAGGTTCCTGTACGGGATCAGCCAGCTTAGTGGAAGGCTCATTCAAAGCCGCTGGGTTTAACGCTTGCGACACTGGTGTTTCGGTACCGACTGCATTGCTTGGCGCAGTTGTAGCTGGCATGGTTGTTGGAGTGCCGCTAGCCGTTGGGCCATTGCGTATATGTTCAAACCAATACCAAGTTGCGCCACTGAGCGCCGCGACTACCAAGGCGAGAAGACCTAATCTGGGGTTAAAGCGCGGGGGATTGGGACGATGTTGTGAAAATTGCATATTTTGCGCAGGTGGCGCAATGCCGGTAGACGGCGCTGCAGCATCAGGATTAACGGCTTCCAGTGCAATAAGTACCGCAGCAGTATCCGCACCTACTACTTTTGAAAAGTTACGTGCAAAACCGCGCAAAAAAGTACCTTCAGGGAGATTCTCAAAATGTCCTGCTTCCAGGTCTAACACCTGCCGATTGCCCATACGCAGCCGATTGGCAACATCGGCAACCGTCAAGCCGCGGGCTTCGCGCGCTTGGCGCAGCATCACACCCGGTTGAGTTACGGGAAGATTAGTGGATACAGTAGATACGATAGGCTTACTTGACGAGGTGTTTTGCGCTGTTGCAGCCACCGCTTTACCGATATTAGCGGTATTAGCGGTATTAGCGGGTGTTAGCCCTGAGCTTAAACGTAAATCACGTGGCGCTGCTGCGGCGTCAGGAGTATCGATATCTGTGGACTCTTTAGTGGTATTTAACAATGAAATAGGTAATGAATTAGATGAAGGAATCGTGGTTTTGCCAAGCGATCCGTTACTTGCGGCGTTTGGTGGGGCTAATGGGGAAATTTTAGGCCGTTGCATAGTGGGTAGTTGGTGTGGCAAATCGTTTGCAACTTGGTTTGGAGGTGATTCCGGACTTGCAATCGGTGCTACTGATTCGTTTGTAATTAAGCTATGCAGCACACTCGTCTCGGGCGCATAACTTGAGAGATTAGCACCATGTGGTTGTGATGGCAGCGCTTCAGCACTTTCAACATCTTTGCTAACCCTTGCAGACACTGTATTTTCAGCTACTTCCAAGGCATTAGGGGAAGGTGTTTTGTTTTGCAGGGAATCATTCAACAGTGGCTGTGAAGCACGATCGGCTACTGCAGCTGCTACGACGGCCGCCACTTTCTTGGCGCGGGGCGCACGTGGAGTCTTAGATTTACGTGGCTTTTCGTCTTCAGTGGTCGGCATAAGCTGAATTTACATAAAGTAAGCCTGCTTGCACGGGCTTAGGAGTTAGAGTGAGCGTGAGGTAGGGGTATAGCAATAGTAACAAACGTAATTTTAAAATTATCTATTTTCAAGCACAGTACGTGTGACTTCTGATTCTGGAAAGCGCTTGCGCATTTGTTGCACATAGCTCGCTTCTTGATTGCGATCACCCTGACCACGGGCTATTTTTACGGCCAACAAAAGCGTCTCAACGCCAGGTGATGTATCCAAATTCAAATAACGCGTCATACGCTCAGCCGCCTCACGTATTTTACCTTTACTAAATTCAAGATCAGCTAATTGCAACTGCGCTTGAGCTAGCTGGGGGTTACGATCAAGCGCGGCTAATAAATTAAGTTCCGCTGCAGGTAAATCTCCCAGTTTACGGGCGCAAATTCCACCGTTTAACAATGCACGTTCCGGCGTAGAGTACAGTGGGTTTTTTAGCGCTTGACGGAAGTATTCCATTGATTTGCTGATATCACCACGCTGGCACATAAACCAGCCTAAATTATTGAGCACATCGGAATCTGCGGGTGCATACTTAAGTGCCGCTTCAAAGGAATCTTTGGCTTTAATGTTTTCTTGAAGTTCCATATAAATTAAACCACGCATATTAAGCGCTGGCGAATATTCAGGAAACACGGTAAGTGCCTGCTGCACCGAATCTAAGGAAACGGCTAATCTTCCTGATCTAAAGTATTCCACTGCGACATCTGTATGCGCTTTTGCACGTTCCGTTTGCGTCATTCTATTGGGAATATCGCCGTTTGACCGTTCGGTAGAAATGTTGGAGACGCAGCCACTTAACATCGTTAAAACTGTACTGAACAGCATTACTTTTACGTTAATTTTCACGGTGTACTCCTTTAGGAATTGCCTGAATTTACAGTTTTGGTGCGAACTTAATGGGTTGTTCTTTCATGCCGGAAAGGGCTTGAAATCGAGCCTTCGCAGCGCTTTCTTCAATACTAGTGATGGCGGCTGCGTAGTCGGCAGCACGCGTCGTTTTATCCATTACCTGCCCTGCTAATTGACCACAAGCAGCGTCAATATCACCACCACGGGTTTTGCGTACGGTCACAATTAAATCTGCGGCCTGCAAAATTTTACGGAAGCGATCAATAGCGTTATTCGACGCCCGCTCATAACCTACTTTTAAGCCATTCACAGTAAACGGATTCCATGGAATCAGGTTAATTTTGCAGGAGGTATTCCGCACCAATTGCACTAGCTGATGTGCGTGCTCCGGGCGATCATTCACCTGGCTCAACATCACGTATTCAAAAGTAACAAAATCGCGAGGTGCACTTGGTAAGTAAGCGTTGATGGCAGCAAACAATTGCGCCAACGGATATTTTTTATTGAGCGGTACTAGCTCATCACGAAGCGCATCGTTCGGTGCGTGCAAAGATACCGCGAGTGCCACGGGCATGCGTTCGGCCAAACGCAACAGATTTGGCACGACACCAGAGGTTGAAAGCGTGACACGGCGGCGTGATAGGCCGTAACCATGGTCATCGAGCATAATTTCCATTGCATCGACAACATTATCAAAATTGGCTAAAGGCTCACCCATGCCCATCATTACCACGTTTGAAATAGCGCGGTTGGTAACACTTGCGTCAGCGGATGTTGGTATCACGCCCGCCTCTTTTAGGGCGCGATTCGCCCACCAAAGCTGGCCAATAATTTCTGCACTTGTTAGGTTACGATTAAAGCCCTGCTTTCCTGTCGCGCAAAAGCTGCAATCTAGGGCGCAGCCAATTTGGCTCGAAACACATAGGGTGCCGCGATCATCTTCAGGAATAAATACGGTTTCAATGCCGTTGCCAGCACCAACATCAAGTAGCCATTTACGGGTGCCGTCGCTAGATACATGCTCACTGAGCATGGTGGGGGGGGAAATTTCTGCCACTGACGGCAACTTCTCGCGCAGCGATTTGGCGAGATCAGTCATCGCATCAAAGTTATCGATGCCGAAATGATGAATCCAGCGAAATACTTGTTTGGCGCGGAATGCTTTCTCACCTATGCCTGCAAAAAAAGCAGTCATTTGTGGCAAGGTCATTCCCAATAAATTGGGTTTTTCTGTTTTTGCGTGGGCGGGAACGGCCATTTGGAATTGCCCTTGAAGAATGCATTAAAACGTCGGAAAACCACTGTTGAAACTACTTTCAGTAAAACGCCCGAAAGATCTAAAAACCTAACGAGCGTTTTTCTACACTATTTACTTCAAACTAGCGTGAGAATACCTGCAACGCTGGAAAGAAATAAGCAATTTCAACAGCAGCGGTTTCAGCAGCATCAGAGCCGTGAACTGCATTAGCGTCAATAGAATCGGCGAAATCTGCGCGAATTGTACCTTTATCCGCTTTTTTAGGGTCAGTTGCGCCCATCAAATCACGATGCTTCAAAATTGCGTTTTCGCCTTCCAAAGCTTGCACAATAACCGGACCTGAAATCATGAATGTAACCAGATCATTGAAGAACGG
>JANMDR010000292.1:0-4786 GCA_031376425.1 Betaproteobacteria bacterium | reverse complement strand
CTTTCATCAATGCACTTTCTCGGTTGATTCGCGCAATCAGTTCAAGATTTCCAAAGCTTTCTTGCATGGCACTTTACTCTTTTGCTGTTAACGCTATTTTGATAGCAATCTTGATTGAAAGTTCAGTTGTGCAGAGGTCTTGTTAAAGCTATCCACACAGATCATCTACCGACTACCGATAAATTTTCAATCAAAACACCTACAGTGTTGGCTTGACCACTGCTTTTGCCGGCGCAGTATTAGTGACGGTTTTCTTAGTGCTTATCTTAGTTTTAGGTTTAATTGTTTTTAACTTATTTGCTTTGGGCTTTTTGACAACCGCCTTCTTAATTTTTGGCTTGTTTGCCTTAATTTTGCTGCTCTTGACCTTGGTGGCGTTGGTACTACTCGTTTTTGTCGCTTTAGGCGCGGTAGCGGTAGCCTTTGCAGGTTTAGTTTCCGATACTTTAGCTACTTGCGCTGGTTCATCAGGCGACATGCCCGCAGGCAAACACGCCATCATAAACATTTGACGATCAGCACCAACGATATTTTGCGCTTTAGCGTCTGCCTCACATGATGCACGTGTGGTTTGCGCTTGCACACTCGTTGTCACGACTGGCAACGCTACGCAGCCCGCTAGTAATAATTTTCTCAATGTTGCAGCCATAATGCTTCCCCTAGAAATAATGTTGGTTTTTTATTAAATAAAATTGTATTTTCTTAGCTACTTTTAATTAAACCACGGCTACCCTAAAGATAAGTTGAACGATTACTTCGCCTTGCCCATTTCGCGTTATTTTTGGTCTAAATAAGGCAAAAACTCTATCAACAGCGCTTAATATTGGGCACAAACACAACAAAAACGGCTTAAGTTACTCGCGAGTTTTCCATCATTTCCAGCGCGGGTGTATAGTTTGGAGGTGTTCGCTTGTTGCAACGCACAACGGCTTAGTATTGTATGAGTTTCCCTAAAAATTGCAGCAAGCAGGCGTCAGATTCGTTTCAAATCAAAACCACATAAAAAACACCATCTAGGAGGCATTTCCCATGACATACTTTGTCACAGGCGCAACCGGCTTTGTCGGTAAGTTTCTCGTTAAAAATCTGCTAAAACGCGACGGCACCATCTATGTCTTGGTTCGTAAAGCGTCAGTAAAAAAACTAGAAGCGCTTTATCCATGGTGGGGCTTGGATGCCAAGCAAAAACGCATTGTGCCCATTGTCGGCGATCTTGAAAAACCAAAATTAGGTATTTTGCCCGCCGAAATCACCAAAATGCGTGGCAAAGTAGCACACCTGTTTCACTTGGCAGCGATTTACGACTTATCCGCCGATGCCGCCTCTCAACAAGGGGCTAATATTGATGGCACGCGTCACGCTGTGGAGTTTGCAGAAGCCGTTAAAGCCGGTTGCTTCCACCACACCTCCTCCATCGCTGCTGCTGGTTTATACGACGGCACCTTCCGTGAAGATATGTTTGAGGAAGCTGAAGAGTTAGACCACCCCTACTTCCGCACTAAGCATGATTCTGAAGCCATTGTGCGCAATGAATGCAAAACCCCGTGGCGGGTATATCGCCCCGGCATGGTGGTAGGTCATTCACAAACAGGTGAAATAGATAAAATTGATGGCCCTTACTATTTCTTCAAGCTCATCCAAAAAATGCGCGAAATGTTACCGCAATGGATGCCCACCGTAGGTATTGAAGGCGGTCGTATTAATGTGGTGCCGGTCGATTACGTGGTGGATGCCATGGATCATATCGCCCACAAAAAGGGTTTAGATGGCGGTTGCTTCCACCTAACCGATCCAGAACCGGCGCGTATAGGCGAAATTTTAAACATGTTTGCCAAAGCGGCGCACGCACCGCAAATGACGATGCGTCTTAACGCAAAAATGTTCAGCTTTATGCCAAGCTATGTGGTGCAAGGCTTGATGTCGGTAGCGCCAGTACGCAAAGCACGTAACCAAATTCTGCAAGATTTAGGCATTCCAAAAGATGTATTTACCTTCATCAGCTACCCTACCCGCTTTGATAATCGTGAGACCGTAAAAGCCCTAAAAGGCACTAAAATTGCGGTTCCACCACTTGAAAATTATGCGTGGCGTTTGTGGGATTATTGGGAACGTCATCTTGACCCAGATTTGTTCATTGATCGTTCCTTGGCTGGCAAGGTTAAAGGCAAGGTCGTGGTCGTCACGGGCGGCACCTCTGGAATCGGCGAAGCCACCGCAATCAAACTCGCGGATGCGGGTGCAAAGGTAGTTATCGTCGCGCGTGATCCTGAAAAAGCACAACTTACCTTGGCAAAAATTAAAGAATCGGGCGGTAACGCCAAGTTCTACTCTTGCGATTTGTCTGACCTAGCAAGCTGCGATTCTTTGGTCGCGCAAGTGCTAAAAGACTACGGCACCTGCCACTATTTGGTCAATAATGCGGGCCGCTCGATCCGTCGTGGCATTGCCAATAGCTATGATCGTTTCCATGATTTTGAACGCACCATGCAGCTTAATTACTTTGGTTGTTTGCGCCTGATTTTGGGCTTCTTGCCATCGATGACGAAGCAAAAAGGCGGCCAGATTATTAATATCTCTAGTATTGGTGTACTAACGCAATCGCCACGGTTCTCAGCCTATGTTGCATCAAAAGCTGCACTTGATGCTTTCACTGGTTGTGCATCGAGCGAATTCCATGACGACAACGTAAACTTCACGACCATCAATATGCCGCTAGTGCGTACGCCAATGATTGCGCCTACCGCAATGTATAACAGCGTGCCAACCTTGTCGCCTGAACAAGCTGCTGATTTAGTAGTAGAAGCCATTGTTTACAAGCCTGTCCGCATTGCCACTCGCCTTGGTATTGCCGGCGCCATTTTGCACGCGGTATCACCAAAACTAACGCAAATTATCTTGAATACCGCATTCAGAATGTTCCCCGATTCAAATGCCAGCCAAGGTAAGAAAGGCGAAGCCGCAAAGCAGGTAGAAATGACGCCAGAAGCCATGGCCTTTGCACAGATTACCCAAGGCGTTCATTGGTAATCATGTAAGGCAAAATTGCGTTGAACGCACCATTAAAAAAGCAACCGCAAGGTTGCTTTTTTAATGCCTCTTTTAAAATTTAGCGCCCATGCTACTTAGCACCCATACAAAAAACGACCAGCTTATTACCATCTAAGTCGCGAAAATACCCGCCGTAGAAACCGCTATCACCACGCTTGCCCGCCGGCCCTTCATCCTTCGCGCCCAAGGCGAGGGCTTTTGCGTACATAGCGTCTACCTTGGCTGGTGAATCCACCACTAAGGAAATCATCACCCCATTGCCAACCGTAGCAGGCGTGCCATCAAAGGGCTGCATTACCGCAAAACCAGGTTTATTCGGTGCCACGCCCCACATATGGCCACGCCCCAAATCCATGATGCGTACCGCGCCATTCATTGCCAAAAGCTCATCATAAAATTTTGTCGCCGCCGCCAAATTGTTAGTACCAACAGTGATATAGCCAATCATAATTTTTTCCTTTTAATATAAATTTTGGGGCAAATCAAACCATCCATTAAGGCCATTAAGTCAGGCCATCTACAGTCTTCCGTGCCACTGGGGCTACTAACATCACCGCCGGAAACGCAAAGCACCATGCGATCAGAAAGCCACGCATCCATTTTAAAAATAGGCCATCAACCAAGCCCAAATTTATCAAGGTGAGCACGCCAGACATAATAAAGGCCATGAACATCGACATAAAAAATGCCAATAATATGGGTTTGTATTTTGCTTGAAACTTCATTTTGGCTTTCTAATTTATTAGTTTACTTTGGATTCAAACGGGAAGCACTTTATTGCACTGCGTACCCTAGTAAAAATTGTAGTAGCACCTGTGTGGCAATTTCGGCATCTTCTCGCGTCATTGTTTCGTCAGGGTGGTGACTGATGCCGCCATTACCACAACGCACAAATAGCATCGCCTGAGGTAGTACGTCAGCAAATGCCATGGCATCATGCCCCGCGCCACTGGGTAATAGCATTGATGGCTGATTACAGGTATTGATAGCAGATTCTAGGCGTTGCAATATGAGTACATCGCAAATAGCGGCAGGGTTGTCATAGAACACGTCAAATTCCACTTGTAGATTGCGCTTTAATGCGCAGGCTGCGCAGCTTTCGCGGATGGCAGCTACGGCTTTCAGTCGCGCATCGTCGTCGCCCGAACGAATATCGATGGTGAAGCGCACCTCACCTGGTATCACGTTTACCGCCCCCCCTGCAACGCCGGTGCCGACTTCAAATTTACCCACTGTCGCCACTACCGGCGCGGCGGCAGAAGTGGTGACGGCGGGATCGGTGACGGTGCCCATGGATTCAACCTCCGGGGAGAAGGCTACAATCTTAGGAAAAGGGTAGAAACCCCCACCTTGATACGGGTCAAGTTTCGACCCGCTGCGCTGGAAATGACCCTCCTGGTGAATCACGCGGAGCTGGCGGACATCCGCGAGCTGCTGCACAAGAACATCGTGCTGCGCCGCCTCGAGAAGCGCGCTTTCGATGAGCTCGAGGCCCTCCTATCCATCGTGGACTACCGCAAGGGCGACGTGCTGCTCTCCCAGGGCGCGCACGACATGGAGCAGTACTTCATCCTCGACGGCGTCCTCAAGCGCGTCGTGGCGAGTCCCGAGGGCAAGGAGATGATCCTGCGCTTCGCCAAGGAAGACGACATGGACACGAGCTACGCCGCCTGGAAATTGCGCACGCCCGCGCCCTACTCGATCCGCTGCGTCACCCATGCCCGGGTGGCGAAGATGC
>JANMDR010000291.1:0-4377 GCA_031376425.1 Betaproteobacteria bacterium | reverse complement strand
CTTTCATCAATGCACTTTCTCGGTTGATTCGCGCAATCAGTTCAAGATTTCCAAAGCTTTCTTGCATGGCACTTTACTCTTTTGCTGTTAACGCTATTTTGATAGCAATCTTGATTGAAAGTTCAGTTGTGCAGAGGTCTTTGGTAGCCGATACGGTGATCAAATTCATTCGCGCAAATGATGCGGCTTTTACAAAGGTGGAAGTGTTGCCTAATGCGCCAAAGCCATAGCTAAACGGCGAGCCAGCCATTGTGGTGAACAAAAATTTCATCGTAACCGTAAACACAGAATAGGACACAGCCGCACGCTCTAATCCAAGACTATCTGCCTCCAGTAGCTGCAAGTATTTTTTTTGCAATCAGCCTAAAGCCAGCGCTAATATTTCTATCCGCAATCACCCGCACCCAAAATTCTCGTGCTAATTCTATCGCTTGTGGCCATACGGTTAACAGGTCGGCGGTGGGCGTAATTGTTCTAATATTATCTGTGCCCAAGCCCTGTGATGTGGGAGCAAATGCCATCGGTAACATGTCGTAAATGGGGGCTAGGGTAAGACGTTGAGCATCCAAATTTTCATGGCGTAATGCGCAGTTGCCAAAGTGCATATCGGTGTTGTGAATCAACTTGCCAAAGGCTTGCAAAAGCGCTATTTTATTGACGTCCAAGGCTTTTAGCATATGCAAATTTTGAAGCTCATGCGCAGTTTGAATCCATTCGCCGCGTAGGCCTACAAACTCGTCATCAATAGCGCCTAAGCTCACTACACCCAGCCGCCCATGTTCGCCGACACGGTCAAAGCGTTGCACTTCTAGATAGAGTCTATCTGCATCAATAATTTCCGTGTTTGCTGCTCGTAAACCGGTGCTGGTGTGGCTATCGTTGATGACGTTTAACGCGTGGTGTTCGGCACGCAAAAGGTCGCGCCAGCGCTGCGCAATATCGCTAGTGCCCTGTGGGCTATATTTTACGATTACATGTGCTTCGCCGATTGGCGCGTTGTTAGACATTGCGGCAAAGGTGGTGAATTTGGGTTGTTCCCCAACAGCAGACGATGGGTTACGTCGTTCACCCTCATTCTGGTTTGCTAACTGGGCGTAAACAGTGGCTTTGCGGCGTGTTGTGATGGCTTGCGGTGCAGGTTGCGCCAAGAATTGATCGAGTGGCGCGCGACCTAAAATAAGGTCGCCCGGCTCGTCAAAGCCAGCAGCGCTCAAGGCTTGCAGCACATGATTATCTGACCAATCGGTGACGCTGGACGGCAACCGTAGTTGTCGATCTAACAAAGATACCAACAAAGATACGCGCATTGGAAATTGTCGGCCAATAAATCCCTGTGGTCGCATATCCTGCACAAACCACGGCAGCCCAACAAAAATCGTCACGCGACGTGCAGCTACATGTGCGGTGCGGCCACCGCTGATGCTGCCGATGGTATGCAAGGTACCGCAACTTATGGGAGTGCCGGTGGCATCGATACGGGTGATGCTTAAGGGTTGTTCGACACCAGCATTACGCACACGTGCATAGCGCGTTTGCTGAGCGCGGCCAAGGGCAATGACCGTAGAACCTGCGTTGCGCACCATGCGGGAAAGAGTAGGTTGACTACAATCTAGCCGCGTCATGAGTTCGGCAGCACTCAGCGCTTCATCTGCCAAGGTGGCTATGAGTTTGTTTGGCGTATCGATTTTGGATAGCCTAGGCATGGTTCTAATGCTTTTAGTGAATAGATTATTAAGTAACTAATGATCTATAACTATACATTAAAGTTCATTGCCTACAAGATAAATTGGGATAGTGCAGTTATAAGTAGCGATTTATATGAATAGATTTATGAATTTATATAGTGCATCAAAAACCACTATTTACTCCAACCATCCTTTAACGTCACCGCCCGATTAAATACCGGTTTTCCTGCTTTTGAATCGACGCGATCCGCCACAAAATAGCCGTGGCGTTCAAATTGAAAGCGCTCTTCAGGTGCCGCGTTTTCTAAGCGGGCTTCTAAGTACGCGGTGATGGTGGTTTTGCTGTTTGGGTTTAAGTCATCTAAATAATTACCGGATTTACCGCCGACACCGTCACCGCGTCCAGGTAGGGGTGCAAGAAATAATCGGTCGTATAAGCGTACTTCAGCGGCATAGGCGTGGTCTGCGGCTAGCCAATGAATATTGCCTTTTACTTTATAGCCGTCACTGCCCAGTGTGCCGGATTTACTATCAGCAAAGTAGGTGGCATGGATTGCAACAATATTGCCTGCAGCGTCTTTTTCACAGCCCGTGCATTCAATCACGAAGCCATAGCGTAGTCGCACTTTATTGCCAGGGAATAGCCTGAAGAAACCCTTTTCTGGTACTTCTTGGAAATCTTCACGTTCAATCCACAGTTCGCGTGAGAGCATCACTGGGCGTTTGCCAAGCTCCGGCTTTTGCGGATGATTTGGGGCGTGGCATTCTTCAATATGACCTTCGGCCATATTGGTGATGATGAGCTTTACAGGATCAAGCACGGCGATGCGGCGTGGTGCGGTTTCGTTAAAAAAATCGCGCATGCAGTCTTCCAGCAGGCCGTAGTCAATCCAGCTATCGGCACGGCTCACCCCTGCGCGCTCCATAAATTGATGAATACCTTCGGCTGCATAGCCGCGTCGTCGCGCACCCGCCAGCGTGGGCATGCGCGGATCATCCCAACCATCAACATACTTTTCGGTCACTAACTGGTTTAGATAGCGCTTCGAAAGTACGATATAGGTGAGATTTAGGCGTGAAAACTCATATTGCTGCGGAAGCGGGTCTGCAAAAAAACCACCATCGCGTAAATTGCCTAGGAGCCAATCATAAAATGGCCGCTGATCTTCAAATTCTAGAGTGCAAATACTGTGGGTAATGTTTTCTAAGGCATCTTCAATGGGGTGAGCAAATGTGTACATCGGGTAGATGCACCAATCGTCCCCCGTGCGGTGATGGTGGGCGCGTTTGATACGATAAAGGGCAGGGTCACGCAGGTTAATATTGGGCGATGCCATATCAATTTTAGCGCGCAAAATATGCTCACCGTCCGCATAATCGCCCGCCCGCATAGCGGTAAACATGCGCAAGTTTTCTTCTATAGATCGGTTACGGAAGGGCGAATCACGGCCAGCTTCAGTGAGTGTGCCGCGATAGGCACGCATATCTTCAGCACTTAGCGAATCAACATAAGCTAAGTTTTTAGAAATTAAATAGTTGGCACATGCGTAAAAATGCTCAAAATAATCAGACGCGTAATAAAGATTATTTTCAGTAGTATCTGCATAGCTAAAGCCCAGCCAGTTAATACTATCCAAAATAGAATCAACATATTCCTGCTCTTCTTTGGCGGGGTTAGTATCGTCAAAACGCATGTGGCAACGGCCACCAAAATCACGGGCAAGGCCAAAATTAAGACAAATGGCTTTAGCATGGCCTATGTGCAAATAGCCGTTTGGCTCGGGCGGAAAACGGGTGCGGATCGCCGCAGCATCGTGCCTGCTATCAGGGCTGCTCTGGGTATTATTCGGTAGTAAAGCACTTGCAACATTGGGTGAACCTGACCAGCGACGGGTTTTATATTTCTGTGCGGCTAAATCAGCTTCGATGATGTTGCGCAAAAAATTGCTTGGTTTTGCAGGTGCCGTCACTGCGGCTTCGGGTTTGATTGGGCTATTCATATTAAATTTAAATTACGGCTTTTTAAAGTTATTCATCAGTAACCAGCATTATCGCATCGCAACAGCGGTTTGTTAGGCGCGTTGCAATATTGCAACTATGGATTCAGCGGCCTACATTCAAGCCCACGGCAGTGGAAACTCCGCTGTTAGCCATTGTGCGGGTTGCGCTGGGTCATCGGCATCGGTCACCATTTGTAGTTGAATTTTGGTGGCAGTCAGGTTCGCGCTCACACCTTCAACTTTTTGTTTGGTGTTGAGTTCTTCCACAAAGCGCAGGCGCATATGCTTATCTAAAATGCCTACTACATTGCCTATGCACGCACCATCTAAATACGAATCATCAGTATTTTCAGCCGCTGCGGTGAACAACATACCACCATTGGGTAGTGCTGCTGCATCGCTAAAGCATAACTGCACGCCATTAATTTTTCCTAACTCAATGGGCTCAAGATTGCCTATTTTAGGGAATCTTAAGGCATTAGATAACAGTAAATTGGATAAATTTACGCTTATGCAGGCGTTGATGCTATGCTTTTTGTTGCCGCGATTCAATAAGCGTAATTCGTCACCAATCACTACCGCACCTTCAATGTTCACGTGGCCGACTTCATTAGCGAGTTGTGTATAGAAAGCAGACAAATCAAGTTGAACCGGTGCACCCGTGATTGCGCCTAGGGCATCCAATGCCAGCA
>JANMDR010000266.1:0-11605 GCA_031376425.1 Betaproteobacteria bacterium | reverse complement strand
GATACTGTCAAAAAAAGGAAAATAAATGTACTACCCTGTAAATAAAAACACCAGCTTAAACTGTAATGCAAAAGCTGCCCGCCACAAAAGCGCATTGGCTCTAGCCGTAGTCAGTTGTATCTCAGCGCCGCTCTTTGCGCAAATCACCGCGCCGCCAAAAGCTGAACCGGAAAAACAACTTGCGCCAGTAACGGTATCTAGTCAGCGTGAGCAAGAAAGTACTTACCAGCCGGGGCTCACTAACATCGGGAAAACGCCGCAGTTGGCACGCGATATTCCGCAGTCGGTCACGGTGGTGCCCAAAGCCTTAATACAAGATCGCGCCGCCGATACTTTCCGTGAGGCACTGCGAAACGTACCGAGCATCACCTTCAATGCCGGTGAGGGTGGGCGCATTGGCGACAATATCGCCCTGCGAGGATTCTCCGTAGTGGGCGATTTATACATGGATGGTATTCGCGATATTGCCCAATACAATCGCGAAACTTTTAATGCAGAACAAATAGAAGTTTTACGTGGTTCGGCATCAATGCTTTATGGTCGCGGCTCTACGGGGGGTATCATCAATCAAGTTAGTAAAGTGCCGAGCACCTTAGATGCGAAGACGGTAGTTACTGCAACCGTAGGCCAATACAATACCTTACGTGCTACGGTGGACACAAATCAAGCGGTTGGTGAGAATACGGCAGTGCGGGTAAATGCGATGCGTACTAAAAGCGGCAGTTTTCGTGACGATGTAAAAACTGACCGTAGTGGCGTGGCGCCGTCCATACGCTTTGGTATTGGTACAGGCGATGAACTGCTGTTATCCCATTTTCATCTGCAGTATAAAGACGTACCAGACTACGGCGTGCCGTACTTTAGCGGTAAGCCGCTAAACGTGCCCTTGAATACTTTTTATGGTTTAGCGGATGTCAATTATCAACGCGATAAAGCGGATATTTCAACCGCTGTATATACCCATCAATTTAGTGGAGATTCAAGTATTCGTAGTGTATTGCGTGCCGCAGCCTACAAACGTGATTTATGGGCGGTTGCACCGCGTTTAAGCGGTACTCCAACGCAAATTACCGATGCAACAATCGTGAATCGGCAACGCCAAGCGCGTGGCGGGGATGAGAATACCTTAACGAGCCAAACAGATTACAACAGCAAGTTTCAGGCGTTTGGTTTTAAGCATCAAGTGCTTGTTGGTCTTGAATTAGCCCATGAAAAAGCACAGCGTTGGAATTATGCGCAAGCCGCTGGGGTGACTAATCCGGCCACAACAGTGGGTAATCCAAACTCTCGCCCATTGTTGGCTGATAATTATTTTAGTTCAGCATTTAAGACAGGTGAGGTAAGTTATTCCGCCGATACCGTAGGGCTCTACGGGCAGGAAACTTTGGAACTCACGCCCCAATGGAAATTGGTTGTAGGTGCACGTTACGATAATTTTAGCGCTGACTATAAACGTCCTGAGCCTGCCGGCGCTTTGCAACGTACCGATCGCGTCTGGAGTAAGCGCATCGGCGTGCTCTACCAGCCCAATGACAACGCGAGCTATTATGCTGCTTACGGAACTTCGTTTAACCCTTCGGGCGAGTTATACGCGCTTGATGATAGAAGTACTAATACGCCCCCGGAAAAAAATCGTAATTTGGAAATCGGTGCAAAATGGGAAGCCTTTGAAGGCAATTTATCATGGCGTATAGCATTGTTTAGGAGTGAAAAACTTAATGAGCGCAATACCGATTTAGCCGTGAGTGTGGAGCAAAATTTGTTATCAGGGCAGCGCCATACTGATGGTTTTGAAATTGAGGCAGCGGGTCGCGTCAATGAGAACTGGGAAGTTTTTGCTGGTGCAGCCAGAATGCGCGCATCGATTGATAAAGCGACAGGGCAGCAACTCGCAACCTTAGGTAAAGTTCCCATTAATACACCCAATTACACCTTAAGTTTGTGGAATACCTATAGGCTCGGTGGCGGTTGGAAGCTAGGTGGCGGTCTTGAGGCAGTCGGCAAGCGCTTCGCTACGGCAACGAACACTAATGAAGTGCCCGCCTATACGCGTTCAGATTTGCTGTTGTCGTATGATAAAAGTGCGGTTGGCATTAGACTGAACTTGCTAAACGCCCTAAATAAGCGCATTTACGAAGGAGTGTATGCTGGTCATGTCGTGCCTGGTACTGCACGCGCCGCACAAGTTACGTTTGAATATAAGTTCTATTAAGAGGCATGGATTAGAAAATGTTGCTGCAAATCCCGCAGTTACTTGATGTTGATACGCTCAAGCATTGCCGAGCAATTTTGGCTAACGCTGATTGGGTTGATGGCCGCATTACAGCGGGCACCCAATCTGCAACTGTGAAGCATAATCAGCAATTACCCGATACCTCGCCAGCAAGTCGCGAAGCACAGCGTCTGGTGTTGTCCGCATTGAGTGATAGCGGCCTGTTTTTGTCCGCAGCATTGCCTAATCGTGTTTATCCGCCTGGGTTTAATCGCTACGAAGTCGGGATGGGATTTGGCAGTCATGTGGATAACGCAATTCGTACCCATGTCGCCAGCAATCAGCATATCCGCACCGATATTTCCATCACGCTTTTTTTGAGCGAGCCCGATGAGTATGATGGTGGCGAACTCGTGATTGAAGATACCTTTGGCACCCAGTCGGTTAAACTTGCCGCAGGCGATGCAATACTTTATCCAGCTTCAAGCCTGCATCGCGTAGAACCAATAACGAGCGGCTGCCGCCTTGCTTCGTTCTTTTGGGTGCAAAGCCGAGTGCGTAGCGCTGAACAAAGACGAATACTGTTCGAAATGGATCTCGTGATTGTAGCGTTGCGGGCGGAGCAAAATGCGGCGCAAGGTGAAAGTGCAGAAGCTATAAAACTAACGGCTTGTTATCATAATCTACTGCGCATGTGGGCTAGCGAATAGACTGTTGTACCAGCTACAATTGTGTTGCCGAACGGCGCAATGCTGCGGGTGTTAGCATACGTTCGGTCAGGCTAAAAATTGCTTCAATGAGTATGGCTAAAGCGGCAACTGGTATTGCACCGGCTAGCAAGGTAGCATGATCATTGAGCGCTAGGCCGGTCACGATGCGTTCACCAAAGCCACCTGCACCTATAAAGGCGGCAATGGTGGCCGTGCCTACCCCAATTACGGCAGAAGTTTTAATGCCTGCAAGTATGGTTGCGCTGGCTAACGGTAGTTCGATAAAACGTAACACCATGCCGTTCCCCATGCCTAAAGACCGCGCTGCTTGTTTTATGCCGTTGGGGATTTGTGTAAGGCCGGTGTGAGTATTACGCACAATGGGAAGCAGTGCATAAATTGTTAGCGCAATAAAGGCTGGAAGAAAGCCAATATTGCCAGTGAGTGGAATTAGTATCGCCAATAATGCCAGTGACGGGATGGTTTGTAGTACTCCAACCAGCCCTAAAATTACGCCACCAACATGTCTGTAGCGAGTAGCAACAATCCCCAAAGGAATGGCGACGATGATACTGGCTAATAGCGACAAAAATACCAAACCGAGATGCTCAAACAATAAACGCTTAAAATCTGCAGCAAATAATTTGTGCCAAAAACTCATTTGCTTCACTTCTCTAGCAGCCTGAATTGAGGCTTGCGGTAGGGTTAAAATTGCGGTGGCAGATTGCGCAGATTTGTTAAACGCATTATTGAGGGTTGCTAAAAAACGGGCGGCGATGTCAGCGAAGGGAAGTTTATCTAGTTCCGCCGCTGCATTCATTGCACGCATTGTAGTATCAGATATCCGACCTTCAAGCTGGCTTATAGCAGCCCATGCGCTAGGGAAGCGGAGTGGTAAATCTTGCCGATACAGTAGCACCGCATCGTAGCGCGGAAAATATTGTGCATCGTCGAGCAGCACGACCATTGCATATTTGCCAATCTGGGCATCGGTTGAGTAGATGTCAATTACATCCACTTGCCCTTGTGCCACCGCCTCATACGCTAGGCCGTGATCCAAACCACGCGGTGCGTCCCACGGCAGTGCGTATTTCTTCTTTAGACCGGCCCAGCCGTCGGCGCGCCCAATAAACTCTTGCGATAAACCCAACCGTAACGATGGATGTGCTTTTAAATCAGATAGGCGCGTTATGCCGCTTTCACGGGCAATGATGGCTGGTATCGCCAAGGCATAAGTATTGTTAAAGCCCAGTGGGACCGCAGCAGCCAGCCCCATCGGTGCCAATTTTTCATTGAGCACGGCCAACGAGGGTACGACCTCCAGTTTTAAAATTTCACGTGCAATGGTGCCAGTGTATTCAGGATAAATATCGATACTACCCGTGCTGAGGGCATTAAGGACGATGGCGGTGTTGCCTAGACCTTGCAGGTGTTGCGCAGTGGCTGTGGTTGCGGGAATCGCTTGCGTAATAACTTCGCCCAAAACATAAGACTCTGTAAAGCGCTTTGAGCCAATTTTTAGCACGCTAGGCGCTGCTGCAAAGGTAGCACCTGCAGCCGATAGGGTAAGTAGTGCAAATAGGGCAATTAGGCAATTCACCACGTAGGTGCTGGCTGCAAAAGATTGCGGTTTATGATGATTTAAAAAATTGGGCATAACAGTTTGTGCTCAAAGAAATTTTAAGTACTAGTGAAACGCCAAGAGTTAAACAAAAATGCCTTGAAAAAGCACTTAAATAGCGCGTTTCCAAGGCATTGAATTGTATGTACGCTAAAAATTAGCGCGGCAGCTCACTTTTGCCCGTTAAAAATTCATCCACGGCCCGTGCGCATTGACGGCCTTCGCGAATCGCCCACACTACTAGGGACTGACCGCGACGCATATCACCCGCAGCAAACACTTTGGCGTTACCGGTTTGATAGGCGAGTTTCGCACCAATGTTATCCACATTCGCCTTCACATTACTGCGCGCGTCTTTTTCTACACCAAGCGCCTCGAACTGCGCCAATAAACCATGCTGTTGTGGGCCTAAAAAGCCCATCGCAAACAGGACTAAATCGGCTTTCATTTCAAACTCTGAGCCGGGTACTTCCTGCATTTTGCCATCGTACCACTCCACCCTTGCTGCGATCAGTTTTTCAACTTTGCCATTGCTGCCTTCAAAGCGCTTGGTGGTAACACTCCAATCGCGGCTACAGCCTTCTTCATGGGAGCTTGAAGTACGCAGTTTAATGGGCCAATTGGGCCATACAAGCGGTTTATTTTCGGCGTCAGGGGGTTGAGGCATCAATTCAAACTGCGTGATGCTCGCAGCCCCGTGGCGATTGCTAGTGCCAACGCAATCAGAACCGGTGTCACCCCCACCAATGACCACAACGTGCTTACCAGTAGCTTTGAGCTGGCTGGCAATCGTGTCGCCAGCGACAACTTTGTTTTGCCAAGGCAAAAAATCCATCGCAAAATGTACGCCATCAAGTTCGCGCCCAGCCACGTTTAAGTCGCGCGGGGCTTCGGCACCGCCAGCTAAAATAACCGCGTCAAAATCTTGTAACAGCACATCGGCGGGGGTATCAGTACCAATTTGCTGGTTAAGGCGGAACTGCACACCTTCGGCCTGCATCTGCGCTACGCGGCGGTCAATATGGGTTTTTTCCATCTTGAAATCAGGAATTCCATAGCGTAGTAAACCACCAACGCGGTCGCTTTTCTCAAACACAATCACGTCGTAACCGGCGCGTGCTAATTGCTGTGCTGCGGCTAAACCAGCCGGGCCTGAGCCGACGATTGCCACTCGTTTACCATTTTTATGCTGCGGTGGTTGCGGTACAACCCAACCGTTTTCCCAGCCTTTGTCGATAATAGCGTGCTCAATTGATTTAATACCCACCGCGTCATTATTGATATTGAGCGTACAAGCGGCTTCGCACGGCGCGGGGCACACCCTGCCGGTAAACTCTGGGAAGTTGTTAGTGCTGTGCAAAACATCCAGCGCTTCCTGCCAATTTTGGCGGAACACGAGATCATTCCAATCAGGAATAATATTGTTTACAGGGCAACCTGTTTGGCAGAAGGGAATGCCGCAATCCATACAGCGCGCGCTTTGCTGCTTGGCCTGTGCATCCGTTAGCGTGACGACAAATTCTTTATAATTTTTCAGCCGTTCCGTCGGGGGAACACTCGCCTCAGCCAAGCGTTCGAATTCTAAAAATCCAGTGGGTTTGCCCATAATATTTCGTGCTCAATAAAAATTAGTGAATGATTTTTTGCAATGTGGTGTTGAGCGCTTAAGCCGCCTTTTGTACAGATTTAGCTGCAGTGGCTCGTTTAGCGGCAAGTTCGCCCAAAGCACGTTTGTATTCCTTGGGCATGACCTTTACAAAACGCGCAGACCATTTTGGCCAGTCAGCCAACACTTCGAGCGCCATGGCGCTACCGGTGTATTTGGCATGGTTTTCCACTAAGCCCTTCACAATCGCCATATCGCTTTGACCGAGGTGGGAAGTCGCAGTTACGGTATCGCTCAGCGCTTCTAACTCAACCATTGCCATATTACAGCGCAGGCCGAAGATGGCCGTATTTTCAGGCTTTTCGTTTAACACATAGGCCACACCACCGGACATGCCCGCAGCAAAATTGCGCCCAGTTTCACCTAGAACCACAACAGTGCCCCCGGTCATGTACTCGCAGCCGTGATCACCCATACCTTCAACCACAGCGCTAGCGCCAGAGTTGCGTACGCAAAAGCGTTCTCCAGCGACGCCACGGAAATACGCTTCGCCTGCCGTGGCACCGTACATTACGGTATTGCCCACAATAATATTCTGCAGTGGATTACCTTTAAATGCTGCTGCGGGTGACACGACAATGCGGCCACCAGATAAACCCTTGCCAACATAATCATTAGCTTGACCAATGAGTTCCATGCTGATCCCACGGGCTAAGAAAGCACCAAAACTTTGGCCTGCTGTACCTGTGAGTGCAATGCGAATGGTGTCAGCCGGCAGCCCAACGCTGCCGTATTTACGGGCAACTGCGCCAGACAACATAGCGCCGACTGTACGATTTAAATTGCGAATGGTCGTTTTAATTTGCACAAGCTTACCCGATTCAATGGCCGGTTGTGCTTGGGCAATTAAACTGTGATCCAGTGCGGGTGCCAAGCCATGGTCTTGTGTTTCGCAATGATGACGTGCGACTTCTACAGGCATTTTTGGCGAATAGAAAATACGCGAAAAATCGAGGCCCTTGGCTTTCCAATGCGCGATGCCTTGACGGGTATCGAGCAGGTCGGCGCGGCCGACTAAGTCATTAAATTTACGCACACCTAATTGCGCCATGATCTCCCGCACTTCTTCGGCTACGAAGAAGAAATAGTTCACCACATGTTCAGGCTGTCCCGTGAATTTTTTACGTAACTCGGGGTCTTGTGTAGCCACACCAACAGGGCAGGTATTGAGATGGCATTTACGCATCATGATGCAACCTTCAGCGACCAAAGGCGCTGTCGCAAAGCCGAACTCATCGGCACCTAGTAATGCGCCAATAATCACATCGCGTCCGGTTTTCATTTGCCCGTCAACTTGTACCGCAATACGGCCGCGCAAGCGATTGAGCACTAGTGTTTGCTGGGTTTCCGCTAAGCCCAATTCCCACGGCGTGCCGGTATGCTTAACCGATGAAATTGGTGATGCGCCGGTACCACCGTCATGGCCCGCAATAGTCACATGATCGGCTTTGGCTTTCGCCACACCGGCCGCAATGGTGCCCACACCGGTTTCAGACACGAGTTTGACTGAAATGCTGGCGTGATCATTGCAATTTTTAAGATCATGAATAAGCTGCGCCAAGTCTTCAATGGAGTAAATATCATGATGCGGTGGCGGGGAAATAAGCTCTACACCCGGCGTGGAGAAACGCAGTGCGGCGATGTATTCGGAAACCTTGTGACCCGGCAATTGGCCACCTTCACCAGGTTTGGCACCCTGTGCCATTTTGATTTGAATTTGGTCGGCAGCGTTTAAATACTCTGCCGTTACGCCAAAGCGGGCGGAAGCGACTTGCTTGATCCTTGAACGCATGGAATCACCCACTTTAAGCGGGTAATCGGCCTCAACAGCACTACCTAAATGACTCTTTAAGCTGCTGCCTTCTTTGGTGATAGGAATAAATCGCTTCGCATCCTCACCACCTTCGCCTGTGTTAGATTTGCCGCCAAGGCGGTTCATCGCTACCGCCAATGTGGCGTGGGCTTCGGTTGAAATAGAACCTAAACTCATGGCACCGGTAGCGAAACGTTTAACGATTTCTTTTGCAGTTTCTACTTCCTCAATGGGAATAGCGGTAGCTGCGTATTTAAACTCAAACAAACCACGCAAGGTCATCATGCGTTTATCTTGATCGTTAATGAGTTTGGCGTATTCCTTATACGTACCGCTAGAATTCGACCTCACGGCATGTTGTAGTTTTGAAACGCTTTCTGGCGTCCACATATGTGCTTCGCCACGGGTGCGATAGGCGTATTCGCCACCGGCATCAAGCTTAGTGCGCAATACCGGATCATCGCCAAACGCCAGCGCGTGCAGTCGCATAGCTTCTTCGGCAATCTCAAAAATGCCAATGCCTTCAACCTTAGTGGTTGTGCCTAAGAAATAGGTATTGACGAATTCGCTTGAAAGCCCAATGGCTTCAAAAATTTGCGCACCACAATAGCTTTGGTAGGTCGAAATGCCCATCTTCGACATTACCTTCAATAAGCCTTTTGAAATCGCTTTAATGTAATTTTTTTCTGCCGTATAGCCATCAATTTTGCCGTCCAAGTATTCAGGCATATTGTTGATGGTTTCCAGTGCTAAATACGGGTGCACGGCTGCCGCACCATAGCCAGCGAGCAGTGCGAAATGATGAACCTCGCGGGCAGAGCCGGTTTCAACAATCAGCCCTGTACTTGTGCGTAAGCCATTGCGTACCAAATGCTGGTGAATTGCGCCCACAGCAAGTAATGCCGGTATGGGTGTGCGTTCGGCACTAATTTTTCGATCAGAAATAATTAGAATGTTATAGCCAAGGTGAATCGCATCTTTAGCATGTGCCGCCAAGCTCGCTACTGCGGCTTCCATGCCTTCGGCACCCCATGCTGAAGGGTAGGTAATATCTAATTCTTTAGCCCGAAAAATACCACCAGTGAACAGATCAGCATGACGAATTTTTTCCATGTCTGATGACGTTAACACCGGCTGCGCCACATCAAACCACTTGCCCGGACTGGTCGCGTTAATGTCCAGCAAATTTGGTCGTGGGCCAATTGAAATACCCAGTGACATGACTAGTTCTTCGCGAATGGGATCAATTGGCGGATTCGTCACTTGCGCAAATAGTTGTTTGAAGTAGTGATATAGCGTTTTCGGCTTATCGGTCATGATGGCTAAGGGCGAATCATTGCCCATTGAGCCCATGGCTTCTTGGCCTGAGTTTGCCATTGCCGATAAAATAAACTTAAGATCTTCCTGCGTGTAACCAAATGCTTGTTGCCGATCCAGCAAGGCAACGGCAGACTTCTCAGCGGGCGCAGGATCAGGTAGGTCATCCAACACAATGCGGCTTTCTTCTACCCATTTACGGTACGGTTTAGCCGCTGCAATATCGCGCTTTAATTCAGCATCATCGATAATGCGACCCTGCTCGGTATCAACCAAAAACATTTTGCCAGGTTGCAAACGCCATTTCTGGACAATTTTTTCGTCAGGTATATCTAACACTCCAGCTTCTGATGCCAACACCACTAAATCGTCATCGGTGATGATGTAACGCGCTGGACGCAAGCCATTGCGATCGAGGGTTGCACCAATTTGGCGGCCATCCGTAAACGCCATCGCTGCTGGGCCATCCCATGCTTCCATCATGCCGGCGTGGTATTCGTAAAATGCACGACGATCTTCGTCCATTAATTTATGGCCGTTCCAAGCTTCTGGAATCATCATCATCATGGCGTGTGCTAGCGGATAGCCACCCATAGTGAGTAGTTCAAGGCAATTATCGAAACTTGCTGAATCTGATTGCCCATCGTAAATTAAGGGCCAAATTTTGGCTAAATCTTCTTTTAAAACAGGCGAAGAAATACCTTGTTGCCGCGCGCGAATCCAATTGACGTTGCCACGCAATGTATTGATCTCACCATTGTGTGCCACCATCCGAAACGGGTGGGCTAAATCCCACGTTGGGAAGGTATTAGTGGAGAACCGCTGATGCACTAGTGCAAGCGCTGTCATCATGGCAGGGTCTTCAAGATCAGGGTAGTAATGTCCAACTTGATCCGCTAATAACATGCCTTTATAGACTATGGTGCGGGTAGAAAATGAAGAAACATAAAACTCTTTGCCATGCTTTAAGTTCAATGCTTGAATCGCATGGCCTGAGCTTTTGCGAATGATGTAGAGTTTTCGCTCCAGATCATCTTGCGACATCGTATTGGTACCACGCGCTACAAAAACTTGGCGAATTACTGGCTCCACAGCAATTGTTGCTGCCGATAAACCCTTATTGCGCGTTGGTACATTGCGCCAACCGAGTAAAATTTGACCCTCAGCCAAAATAGCACGCTCAATCTCCTGCTCGCAAGCCATGCGCGATGCGTGCTCTTGTGGTAAAAAAACCATACCGGCACCGTACTGACCAACAGCTGGTAATGTCAAACCCTGTTGTCCACAAACGCGGCGTAAATGCGCGTCGGGTAATTGAATCAAAATGCCTGCACCGTCACCTAAAAGAGGGTCATAACCCGTCGCACCCCGATGTGATAGGTTCTCAAGAATCTTTAGCCCCTGCTCGATAATGGCGTGCGATTTTTTACCCTTTATATGCGCTACAAAGCCTACACCACAAGCATCATGCTCGTTTTCAGGGTTATATAGCCCGCGCATTTTCGCGTCGATGCGTGGATCGATATTGGGTTCTAAAGTTGTGGATGCTGGCATATTCGAAGGCAGTAGCGACATTTCTAGGCTTTCTTGGGCTTATATTTGATAAAAATACGACAAAACAACACTAAAAAACTGCAAAAAATAAACAAAAATTTTAGGCGCGCAAACTTGCAGCCTGAAGCGAGCAAATTACCTACTATACAAGGTATAGCGTTATTACAGGCAGCCGTGCACCCACTACAAAATAAGACCTTTGTAGTGGTAGGCGCACGTACAGAAAAGCCATAGCATTACCGCATAAACAAGGTAGATAAACCCGCCAAGGTGGTATGTGTGTAGCGAAGAAACGTTGAGCAAGGGGCGCTTGTGGCGCGTATGCATAAGTCCCAAGTAAAAAAACATCATCTAAACAAGGGTTTAGAGGAAATTTAGATAAAGTAGACACTGGCTATTACGCATGCGGTAAGCAAACGGTAGCTTTTCCAAATGATAATAACGCTGGTTTTACTGCACTGCAACAATTTTATTGCGCCCGCATAAGAAATACGACATAGATTCTGCGAACTGCAAAGCGATGAGACAATTTTATCTGTCGCTTTTTCTACAAATAGCAGATTAAATTTCATTTCTGTTCATTTATCGGGCGATGAACGCATGTCAGTAAAGGCCAAAAAACTGAATTTTGTAGGTTTTTGTGTATTTAAAATTCAGCTTTTGGATTAAAAAGCCGAAAAAAACTTGCAACAAAGTGAAAGTTGCGCTTTAA
>JANMDR010000241.1:0-20030 GCA_031376425.1 Betaproteobacteria bacterium | reverse complement strand
GCGCTCGGGCACTAATACGATATTATTTTGGCTATCGTTTTGGCTGTTTTCGCTGTTTTGACTATTTTGGCTGTTTTGACTACGTGGCAGCACCGTTTCTACCAAAAACTCAAAACGCACACCCCGGGGCGTTGCCGTAGCTAGACTTGCCACACTTCCCAGTACACTGATATCCACGCCTTCATCAGCACGCGCCAGCGCTGTTGCTAGCCTAGTTTCCGCACGCCACCCAGCATAGCCAGCACCTAAACCAACACCCGCCGCGAACATAAGCAAGGTGAGACCAACCGTGATGGAAACGCGTGGCTGCTCAGATAAATTAAAGCCCAGCAAGCCTTCCCGCTGTTGCCGGTTTTGAACATAGACCTGCGCGCCCAAGGCCAAAATACCAAGACTTATAACCAGAACGATGCTTGCGAGATCAAGTACCGGCAACTCCGCCTGCATTTGCAGCCACAACACACCAGCAGTTACACCGCAAATTAAGGCACGCATCTAAGGTCTTGGCGCAAAGCGTGTGCAACAATTGAACCAGTTGCCGCATTTAGGTCTAAAGTTAGGTATCGTCAGATTTTGAAGCTGGAGAACCAATTTTAACTTTCCGAAAAATATCGTGAAAAAATATCTAAAAGACAAATTACCTTCGCCTGATACGTTCTATAACAACCGCTTTCTATGGATTTTTGCACCTTGGCTATCGCATCCGCGTCTATGGTGCCTGCACCGGCGCGGCGTGGCACTAGGCATAGCCATTGGCTTGGTTACGGGCCTTGTTCCTGGTCCATTTCAAATTTTATTAGCGGTTGTACTCGCTATTATGTTTCGCGCCAATATTCCCGCCGCTGCCTTTGCCACTTTTTATACTAACCCCTTCACCTTTGTACCCTTGTATTTGCTGGCCTATAAAATCGGTGCCCTCATCACGGGCGAAACAGCGACGATGACAGCCCTTCCTGATTTTAGCTGGAACCTGAAGGCAATGTCAGATTTAGGACCAGAAATATTTAAATGGTTCGTTTCAATGGGGGATACCTTATTAATTGGCTTAGCGGTGCAGGCGACCCTAACAGCACTATTGGGCTATATTGCCACCATGATCATCTGGCGCTGCGCGGTTTCAAAAGTATGGCGTGCGCGCAAATTGCAACGTCAGTCAAGTGCGATTTGACCGATGGCAAGCCTTAACGTTACCCAAGTGCTTAATATGGTGCAGAAAATTCCAAAAGGTCGTGTGGCCACTTACGGTGATATAGCGGCTCGCTGTGGTGCGCCCAGCAATGCCCGCCAAGTGGGCGCAATACTGCGCGACTACACGGCTGAGGATGACCGCACACCCGCACCCTGGCATCGCGTCGTAAATAGCCAAGGTGCCATTAGCGAGCGCATTCGCCACTGGCAGGGAGGCAGCGACGTACTGCAAAAAGTGCTTTTAGAGGATGAAAATGTGGGTTTTATTTTAACAGGCGCGAAACCGCGCGTAGATCTGAAGAAGTTTAGGTGGAAGACCGATTAACCTCGTAGTCATATTTAATGTGACAAATGTAATGCGATTGCAATGAAGTGTTAACCCATTTGCGTTAATATACGTGTCTGAAGTGTGAGCAAAGAAATCACACCGGAACACCCTCTCGCTAGGACGCACCCATGGACAATAAAACTGTTTACTCAAAAACAATCGCCGGTATGGGCGAGCTTACAAACCGAAAACTGAAGCTACCCCACGCTTTGCGTCACGTCTTAATTTTAGTTGATGGTGCGCACACTGAGCAGCAATTGAATGAAACGGCGCAAAAAATGGGTGCGCCAGCTGACACGTTTAAGCAACTTCTTGCCTTGGGTTTAATCGCACCTGTAGAGTTTGGTTTTGATGCACCAACGCAGCCGCAATCGGTGCCATTACGTTCTAACGATACACCCAATCGCGGTATGCAAGCGGTAGAAATGAAAGCCGAAGCGCCACCGCAAAAAGTATCACATCTATGGCCTGCGCCGACTGGTGCTGGCACTGGTACGGCTAATGGCAAGCCAACCTTTGACCTTAATACGACCAAGCGGCAGCTCGTAAAGCTCATTGAAAAACACCTCGGCCCTGGTGGTGAAAGCTTGGCAATCGCGGTTGAAGATGCGAAGACGCAGAATGACTTCATGAGTGCCGCTATGAAAACCAAAGGTATCTTGCACAATATCAAACCCACGTCGGTAAGTGAGCCTTTTTGGGCCACGATTGGGATTTAAACGGCTTTAATGTCAATTTTTGAAATTTCTGCGTGCACGGCAGTTTAAACTAGCTTAAGGTTGGATTTTAAGTTTAGATAGGCTGCATTGATGACACAAATCTATTCAAAAACCGAGTTGGGCATTCAAGAACTAGCTTCCCGCAGCCTCAATCTCGCGCCAGGCTTGCGCAATGCACTTATTCTCATAGATAAGTCACGCCAAATAGATAAATTAAAGCGCGATGCCCTGCGCATTGGTTCCCCTGCTGATTTCATTGAGCAGCTACTAGGATTAGGCCTAATTGTTGGTAGCGTAGCCAATGAAAACTCATTTCCCCTTGACGCAAAAAACAACCTAGCGGTAACGGTAACGCAGCCTACTATAGAGGCTTCTTCGGTTGAATTTGATTTGCAACTTGCACAGCGACAACTAGTCAAATTAGTTGAAAAAATACTCGGCCCAAGCGGTGAGCGCGTTGCACTTTCGGTTGAATCGACAAAGACCGACGCGGATTTTTTGGTGGTCGCGCGCAAAACTAAAACAATACTAGTCAGTGTGCGCGCCGATGCCGCGAGTGATCCCTTGTGGCTGAATATAGGGCTTTAGCCCGTATCTAAGCTAGGCCTATGGCATCACAACGGACGGCACTATTCTTTCACGCCACTTCCAGAATTACTGTTTGCATTGACGGGATTACCGCTCAAAATTGGTGCATCGCGCGGCGCAAATTCACCATGGATACCGAATTGCGTGAGATGAAAATCGATATGCAAAAATAGGCAACGCCCCCACTGTTTACGTGTAAGTGTGCCAAACGTCGGATGCGGTTCTAAGGTATCGCTCACTATTTGCTTATCTAACTGCTGCAGCAATGAGACAAATTCAGCATGGTCAGTCGCAAAATCACGAGGTGTCTGAATGCCAACGAAGCGCTGCAAGGCAGCCTCATTTCGTGGCTCACGCTCAGGCCATGGAATGACGTTAAACACCAAAAAACGCCACAAGGTGCGACTCAATAAAATAGACGAACCACGCGCGGCTTGAAGTCCAAGCATAATGCGCAACTCATCGTTTAAATGGCAAATTAGGGTGTGCCCCGTTACCAAACTTTTGCGGGAGCGCATGGTGGGCGTGAGCTCTTCAATGCGGCGAAATAAACTATCGCGTTCGCGAGCTATAAAAAAATCAGTCATTGTATTTTTGCTTTAAAGATTTACTTAGGCACACTTTGCGCGAGCAAATAAACGATGGCCGCAAACGTCATTACCCAAAGCCAGAATAAAATGCCAAACGAAATTGCACCCACAAAGCGCTCTTGGATGAATTTTTTCGTTAAAAAACGTACTGGTCGTGTGACTGGGCTAGTGATTAATTTTAGCAACACATACACAAAATTGGTGTGCCGTGAAGGTCCCGCAAACAATGCCACGATACCCTGCCCAATAAGGCAAAAGCCCACTAGCTCCAGCATACCTTTAATAATTTTGAGAATTGCTAAGGTGCTCAATGCATACTCCAAAATAACTCATTAACTGATTAAAAAAACTAAATAAGCAAACAAAAAAAACACCATAAAAAAACCCGCAAATCGCCTAAGATCAGGCGTCCTGCGGGTTTTTAATGACTACAAAAAGCGATTAAAGTGCTGCGCCTGCCGTGTTCATTTTATCGCCCTTGATGGATGGATAACGAACATGCTCAACAAGGTTTTGTGTTTCTTGATCGGGTTGCTTAGTCAGTAAACTAACTACAACCAACGCAACAATACCTGCGGTTACGCCAAAAATACCGGCACTGATCGGCTGTATTGAGAACCACAACTCCATCTTCGGAAAGCCCAAGTCAAGGAAGAACTTATAGGTGCGAAGCATGTAATACATGCATACACCCAAACCAATGACCATACCCGCGATTGCACCGGCTTTATTGGCACGCTTCCAGAAAATACCCAATACTAAAGCTGGGAAAAATGCTGAAGCCGCAAGGGAGAATGCCGCGCCAACCAAGAACAAGATATCACCGGGTTTAGTAGCCGTCACCGCTGCCGCCACTGCAGCTACAACTAGCAGCAAAGCCTTAGAAATGAAAATACGTGTTTTGGTAGTTGCATCTGGGTTAATCACTTTGTAGTAAACGTCATGTGATAAAGCGTTCGCAATGGTCAACAACAAACCGTCCGCTGTTGACAGCGCCGCAGCTAAACCACCCGCTGCCACTAAACCCGAAATAACATAAGGTAAGCCCGCAATTTCAGGAGTGGCCAGCACAATAATATCGCCGCCAATCGCTATTTCAGCGAGTTGCACGATACCATCGAGGTTGACGTCTACAATGTTCATCAGCGTCTTATCTACCGCCTGCCAACTAGAGACCCACGCCGGTAAATCCACAAAATTCTTACCCACCACATTGGTGAAGATATCGTACTTAACCAGCACCGCCAAGGCTGGAGCGGAGAAGTAAAGTAAGAAAATACAGAACAGTGACCAGAACACCGATACCCGCGCCTCTTGCACTGATGGTGTGGTGTAGTAGCGCATCAAAATATGCGGTAAAGCGGCTGTACCCAGCATTAAGCAAAAGACCAAGGCTAAGAAATTATTACGCTTGACGTCGCTATTTTCCGCCTTCGCAGCATCGTCTTTACCAACACCTGGGAACGGTGTGGCATGCGGCAATATCGGTGCTGCTCGACCTGCGGCGCCTTTGTGCGCCTTCAGCATTGCCTCATAGGCTTTCACATCTTTAGGGAAAGCTGTAATCGCTTTTTCGGCTTTAGCAATTGCAGCAGCGTTCGGCTCAGTGGCTGCTTTTAAATCCTCTAGCGTTTTCGCCATAGCTGCCTTATCGGCTTCATATGAACCAGGGATATCTTTTAGCTTAACATCAGCCGCCTTAGCACGATCCCCAAAAATCTTGCGTACTTCAATTTCTCGCGGGTCTTTGCCTAGCTCGATTTCCTTAGCGGTAACTTTCTCAAGTTGCGAGCCGTATACCAATTGCGGTACAGGAACACCTGTTTGCTTCACCGCCAGCCATACCACCGGAATCATGTAGGCAATGATCAAAATAATGTATTGCGCTACTTGGGTCCAGGTCACCGCTTTCATACCGCCCAAGAATGAACACACCAAAATGCCAGCAAGACCGACCACAATACCCCAAACGAATTCAAGACCTGTAAAGCGACTTGTGATCAAACCCACGCCGTAAATTTGCGCAACTACGTACACAAATGACACGAGAATGGCTGCGAACACGCCAATAAGCCGCGCTGAGTTGCCACCATAACGCGCACCCAAAAAGTCAGGAATGGTGAATTGGCCAAACTTACGAAGATACGGTGCAAGCAGCAATGCCACTAAACAATAGCCACCCGTCCAACCCATAATGAAAGCCAAGCCATCAAAGCCTTGCAGGTACAAAGTACCGGCCATGCCGATGAAGGAAGCTGCTGACATCCAGTCCGCACCTGTTGCCATACCGTTAAATAATGCGGGTACTTTACGGCCCGCCACGTAGTATTCGGCGGCGTCCAAGGTGCGACTCATAATACCAATACCCGCATAAAGCAAAATAGTGGCCGCTAAAAACGCGTAGCCTATATATTTACGTTCCATACCCATATATTCGGCGACGCCAAGCAACAACACAAAGGCAATAAAACCACCAGTGTAGAAGCTATAGTATTTTTTAAGTTGCTGATTAAAAGTTAGTTGCGCACTCATTAAGCGTCTCCTTCATCAACGCCATGCGCGACATCAAGCTTGCGCATATGTAAAGCGTAAAAGCCGATGATGCATACATAAATTATCAATGAACCTTGTGCCGCCATATAAAACGAAAGAGGCCAACCGAAGAAATTAATGGCTGCTAATTCACGTGCAAAAAAAATCATGACAAATGTTGATATGAACCAAATGATCAATAGCACAGCCGTGATCTTCAAGTTCTTCGTCCAGTAACTGCGTTGCAGTTCCGTAAGTTCCATGTGTTCCTCCGTTTTATAATATAAGAATGCTGATTAACTTAATAAACTTCAAGTTGCATCTTTTCGACTTTTTATTTTAAACTTTGTCGATTTAATTTTGTGTGCAATAAAAACCTTGAGCGCACACGTAACGCCTTAAAAGTATAGGCGGCACGGACGACCATAGTCAACCACTTTCATGAAAATAGGTAATGAAATTAAGCGTTTTTTAATGATGCAGTGCACCATTTTTATAGCAGCGTACTATGGCAGCTTGCTATAGCAACGCGTTTAATTAGTCAACAAAACGGCCATCTTGTAACGTTTCAACACGACTCATTTTTGTCGCCAATGCACGATCATGGGTAACCATAATCAATGCTGCATTGCGCTTAGCGTTCAATGTCAAAATAAGCTCGAAAACTGCATCTGCCGTGGCACGATCAAGATTGCCTGTCGGTTCATCGGCCAATACACAAGCAGGTTCAGTCACGAGAGCGCGTGCAATAGCCACTCTTTGCCGCTCCCCCCCTGAGAGCTGACCGGGCACATGCGTAACCCGATGGCTTAAGCCTACTTCATGCAAAATAGCGGCAGCACGCTCGTGCGCTTCACTCAAACGCATACCCCTTATGCGTAGTGGCATTGCCACGTTTTCAAGCGCTGAAAATTCATTAAGCAAATGATGAAACTGATACACAAACCCAAGTGCCTGATTCCGCAAATTGCCTTGCTCAACTGGCGATAACTTATTTATTGCTTTACCTTGCAACAATATAACGCCGCTGCTAGGCAAATCTAGCCCCCCCAAGATGTGCAGGAGCGTGCTTTTACCCGAACCTGATTGCCCCACTATCGCAACAGTTTCGCCGGCGTTCACGGTAAGGTTTAAATTGTTTAAAACATGCACGGTAGCTGCGCCATCACCGAAGGATTTGGTCACGTTATCGCACTGCATAACAATGCCGGAATTTTGTGGAGACTTATTCATAGCGAAGTGCCTCCGCAGGACGCACATTGGCAGCACGGAGGCTTGGGTAAATCGTCGCGATTAAGGCCATGCCTAGTGCTAAGGACGCTACCAGCCCTACTTCGCCCCAATGTAAATCGGAAGGCAGTCGCGGCACAAAATAAAGCTCTTTTGCCAACAAGGTTTGACCTAATATTTTTTCAATCCCCGCGACGATATCGCCCACATTCCAGGCCAAGGCGACGCCAGCTATCCCCCCTAAAACCGTACCAATCACGCCAATGAGCGCACCCTGCACCATAAATATTTTCATAATGCCTGCCGGACTGGCGCCCAAGGTGCGCAAAATGGCGATATCTGATTGTTTATCCGTCACTGCCATCACTAGGGTTGCCACCAAGTTAAACGCGGCCACCGCGATAATGAGTAGCAAGATGATGAACATCATGCGCTTTTCAATTTGCACTGCATTAAAGTAAGTTTGGTTTTGCTGCGTCCAATCGGTGACGTATAGGTTCGGCGTCACTTTTGAATCAAAAAATTGGCTATTTAATGCCTTCGCCACGAGCGGCGCTTTATCAGTTTGATCCAGCTTCAAACGTAGCCCCGAAACATTATCTTCCATGCGGAATAGTACTTGGGCATCACGCAGATGAATGAGAGCTAAATTGAGGTCATATTCATAATGACCCGACGAGAATAAGCCGATCACCGTAAATGACCGTAGACGCGGCACTAAACCCGCTGGGGTTAGACTACCTTGCGGTGCCATAAGTTGGATTTTCTCACCTGCCCGTACCCGTAGTGCCCGAGCAAGTTCATTACCGAGCACGATGCCATATTCGCCAGCTTTAAGGCTGTCTAATTTGGTATCAAATAGCATATCGCGGGCAAGTGTTGATACCGTTGCTTCTTCATTCGGCAAAATACCGCGTATGCCAACGCCGCGAATATTGTTCCCATTCACCAGCATTCCTTGTCCGTTGACAAATGGTGCGGCGGCCATGACAGCAGAGTTCTTACGGCTTTCCGCTTCTACTGTTTTCCAATCAGCAATGCCCTCACCATTACTCATCACCTGCACGTGCGAGGCAACACCTAAAATTTTGCCGCGAATTTCGCGCTGAAAGCCATTCATCACCGATAGCACCACAATGAGCGCTGTAATACCTAAGGCAATACCGCCAACAGAAATAAGTGAAATAAAGCTAATAAAGCGAGTTTTACGCTTAGCACGGGTGTAGCGCAGCCCGATAAAAAGCGAATAAGCGTTTAATAATGGATTCAAAATGGGGGATCGCTTAAAAATGAGTTGCGCAATGATAGACTGCCGAGCTTATGAATGTCGATATATTGATTCCAAATTTGCAACTTTCGGCCGCTGCGCTAGCGGCATTGCCCATATCCGCGACCACGCCACCGGCTGCTTTGGCTGCGTTATTAGGTAAAGCGCGTAAAACCGAAGCCATTGCCACTGCACCCGGCAGTTTTCCTTGGCTTTTAAGCGCGTTAAAAGTACCTGAAGATGCTGTAAATTCAGCCGTTTCCAGCCTGTTTTCCAATGCCGAAATTGCCGCAAAACGCCTAGCACCACCCGCTGCAAACCATGTTTGGTTAGTCGCCGAACCCGTTTACTTAAAGCCTGATCGCGACGCTTTAGCGCTTTTTAGAGGCACTCATTTAGAAATAAGTTCTGATGAAGCCACCGCCCTGATTGCCACACTAAATCAACATTTTGCCCAAGATGGGCTAAAGTTTGCTGCGGCTACACCAGCCCGTTGGTATGTGCAATGCCCCGTAAATACGGCTCCCTCAGCCAGTAGCCCAAGCTGGATTGCCGCGCGTGGCGAGCTTTTTACGCACATGCCGGTAAGTGCGGCAGGGGCGCTAAATTGGCGATCAATATTAAACGAAGTGCAAATGCTACTGTTTAACCACCCCGTGAATGAAAAGCGCGAGGCGGCGGCACTTACACCTATTAACGGGGTGTGGGTGTTTGGGGGGGATGCCGCACCATTTCAAGAGAAGCTCGCCCATTTCCAAGCTGGTTATAAGCACGTTTATAAGCGGGTTTATAGCAATAATTTTGAAGCGCAGGCATTGGCGCACTTTCACAACTTAAAATACTCGGCAACGCTCCATAATTGGGAATCAACACAATTTAGCGAAAATTGCGTGGTGACCATTGACGCACTAGAAGCTATTGCGGTGGAGCAAGATTTTTCAAGGTGGAAACACACCCGAGATGCCCTAGACTTAAGTGTCTTCACGCCCTTACTGGAAAAGCTAACACGCGGTGAAATTAGCTGTTTGCGCCTAATTGATGCGTACACAGTCAACACCACCATTTACACCATCGCACCATTTTCATTCAAAGGTTTTTTAAAGCAGCTTTTTAGTTCAAAACCTTCACCATGACCACTAATTTAAAGCCGCAAATTTTTACCCGCCTTGTAAATGAGGCCGCCGCATCACAACTCCAACATTCTGGCTTATCGCCCCGCATGGCGCGGCTATTCGCAGCGCGCGGCGTGGTGAGTACTGCAGAGTTAAACACCGATTTAAGCGCCCTCATTCCGCCAGAAACCCTCACCAATAGCGGCGCTGCCGCTATCTTGCTAGCGGATGCTATTGCCGCTAAACAGCGCTTGCTGATTGTGGCTGATTACGATGCTGATGGTGCTACCGCCTGCGCCATCGGCATGAAAGCACTACGCATGATGGGGGCGATTGTTGATTTTATTGTGCCAAACCGCTTTGAATATGGCTATGGTTTGACGCCGGAAATTGTGCGTTTAGCGTTTACGCAAAAACCGGATTGGATTATTACCGTGGATAACGGTACTGCCAGCGCTGACGGCGTGGCCGAAGCCAACCGCCTTGGCATAAAAGTACTGGTAACTGACCATCATTTACCCGGCACAATCACCCCGCAAGCTGCGTGTATTGTGAACCCCAACCAAGTAGGCTGTAATTTTGCCAGCAAAAATTTGGCGGGTTGTGGTGTGATTTTTTACGTCATGCTGGCATTGCGTGCAGAGTTGCGTAGGCGCGGCGCTTATGAAACCACACAAGCACCAAACTTATCGGTATTACTCGATTTATTAGCCCTTGGCACCGTAGCCGACGTGGTACGCCTAGATCAAAATAATCGTATTTTTGTGGATCAAGGTTTGGCGCGGATCCGTTCGGGGCGGGCATCTCCCGGTATCATGGCCTTGCTAGATATCGCTGGCCGCAAAGCCGAAACCGCTTCTGTATACGAACTTGGTTTTGTGATTGGTCCGCGCTTAAATGCCGCTGGCCGTTTGACGGATATGAGCTTAGGTATTAGCTGCTTATTAGCTGAAGATAGCGACACTGCGCAAACCCTCGCCACCAAACTCGATACCCTAAACCGAGAGCGCCGCGAAATTGAAGGCGATATGCGCGACGAAGCGATGTTTCAACTTGACGAAGCGACAACCGACAATACTGCGCCAACGGACGGCTATACCATCTGCGTCTATCAACCCACGTGGCACCAGGGAGTGATCGGCATTTTGGCGTCGCGCGTGCGCGAGCGCTTTCACCGACCCGTCATTGCCTTTGCACCCGATGGCCAAGGCAACTTGAAAGGCTCAGGCCGCTCAATTAACACCCTGCACCTGCGCGATGCCTTAGATTTAGTATCAAAACGGCATCCGCAATTACTGCAAAAGTTTGGTGGTCACGCCATGGCCGCAGGCTTAAGCCTAAAAGTGGATGACTACCCAGCCTTTGTGCAGGCCTTCGAAGCAGCAGCCCGCAATATGTTGCAACCGGAAGATTTGGCCTTGCGCGTTGAAACAGACGGTGAACTAGCCAGTGGCGATTTCAACCTCGACTTCGTCCGCGAAACCCAAAAATATATTTGGGGCCAAGGCTTTGCCCCTCCCACTTTTCGCGGCAAATTTAACGTGGTATCGCAAAAAGTTGTCGGCGAAAAACACCTAAAACTAAAGCTGAATATGACGGGCAGCAATATAGAAATCGAGGCGCTACGCTTCGGCTCCCCCGACCCCGTACCCGCGCAAATTGAAGGCGCATTCCGCCTCAGCCGTAATGAGTTTCGGGGAAACGAAACCCTGCAATTAATATTTGAGCAGTTGGTATAGCAGTTTTTTAGCGAAGTAAATGCCTTGGAGATACTTCGAAATAAGTATCGCTAAGGCTTTTTTTACGTCTGCTGCCTACGCTCTAAGCAACGCATTGAGTGCCAGCCTAAAAAATAATCCTTGCATTCCCAAAAACAATATGGTGTAATTATTTACACCTACTGATTCTGCACCACCTTAAAATCCTAAGCCATTGTAATAAAACAACTTTTTCAAATATTGAGCCAACCTTGCAAAACCTAACTCCTCGCCAACAAGCTATTTTTGACTTCATTCGTGAAACCATCGACGGCGCTTCTATGCCGCCAAGCTTGCAGGAAATTCAAGCTCATTTTGGCTTTGCATCGCACAACGCGGTCGTTAAACACCTGCAAGCCTTAGTGACAAAAGGTGCGATCAAACTGCAGGCTGGTAAGGCGCGCGGCATTACGTTATTGCAAGAGTCCGGTTTGGCTGTAATTGGTCGAGTAGCCGCAGGCAGCCCAATTTTGGCACAAGAAAATATCGAAACTCGTGTGAAATTTGATGCCAACTACTTTCACCCGCACGCTGATTTTTTGCTGCGCGTCAAAGGCATGAGCATGCGCGATATCGGCGTTATTGACGGTGATTTAGTCGCTGTCCACAAAACCAGTGACGCCCGTAACGGCCAGGTAGTTGTCGCTCGCATCGGTGAAGAAGTCACTCTAAAACGCTATACCCGCCAAGGCGAAAAAGTGCGCCTAATGCCCGAGAATCAAGATTTTGCGCCAATAGAAGTTGATCCAAGAAGCGCCGATTTTTCTATAGAAGGCTTATTTGTCGGCCTAATTCGTCAAGCTTAGCTCGTTGCATCAACTTAATACAGCAGCTTAAACCGTAGCGGAGAACATCATGACTTTTAATTTTGCCCTTAATTCTGTATTTGATCGTGTGCAGCTTACTTTTGACCAACTCCGCATGCAAACAACCCATTTTATTGACGACAAGCTAAATCTTAGCAACGCTCGCGATACTTCAACGCATAAAATACAATTGGCGTCACTTATTTCTAAGATGTTGGCAACTCGCAAAATGCCAGCTACGGTAAGCGCACCTAGCGCAACGGCTATTAACAACATTACTAACATTTCCAACCACAGCACTGGGCATGCAGCCTTAGATGCAGCACTTCCTACAAAGGGTTGGCCGAAAACTGGTGCCGTAGAAATTACTGCCGATGCGTTTGCATTTAGCGAACTTGTCTTATTTTTACCGTTATTCCAGCGCCTCACCGCAGTCAAGGAACAAGTCGCGTTGATTTCACCACCACAAATGCCCCACTTTCCTAGCTTGCGTGACTATGGCGTTGATACACATCACCTTCAGGTAGTGATGGCAAGTGGTCATGCTGGCTACTGGGCGGCATCAAAAGCGCTAAGTGCAAGTACGGCACGCGTGTTGCTCTACTGGCCAGACCTTAGCATTAGCGCAGCCCAACGCCAGAAGCTCGTTCGCGGTGCGACAGCCAGTGGCACACTACTCTTCCTATTCGTAGCCACAACTGACCTACCGTTAGGTGGTGTAACTCTGCGGCTAGCGATGAGTGATGGCACAACCAACAAACTCAATTTACCTGAAAATCAGCCCTTCACAACTGCGGACGACATCACATCCGCAAACGACTTACTTGCTGCTACGCCAGCAATAATTTTTGAACAACCGCAAAGCAGAGCAGGCGCACGTAAGAAAAATAAGCCATCTTCATTTCCAACATTAAACGGCATTGGCTATACATCTAGCCCAAGCAGGCCGCAACAAAGCGACGTCTCCTCTATTGCGGATGCAGCAGAGCGCTCAACAAGCACCGCATCACGCCGCATTGACGCGTGGGTAACAGTAATACCTACCGAAACCATCGCATCACGTTTCGTCAGCGACAACAACGCTGTCCAATCCACAGTAAATAGCCCAATTGCACAAATGACTCCACTCAATATGATTGCGCTGTATGCAAATCTTGATGGCGATGCGTGTGCAACGCCAGCTGCTACTGTTACCCTTATTGATCTAAAAGGTGTGCTACCCTCATATCGCGTGCAGAAAACCGCACAAAATGCGGTACAGCAGGCCTACATTGAATCAACGTTACCGCCAATAATTCAATGTGGTGCCGGGGGTGCAGGTAGCGCTAATGACGCTGATAGCGCTGGCGATGCGCCAGCATGCCCTAGCATTGACCCTGTTGTAGCTATTACGCCAAATCACCAATCGGCAACACAGGCGTTTGAATTAGCAAAGAACCGCTTAGATGCACTGCGACTACCCCGCGATAGATCGTCCGCTATTTGTATTGATATGCCAGTTGGCATAAATACCACATTCAAATTATCCACCCCGTCTAGCCGTGCTCGGCAACTCGCTTTAATTAATTTGAAAAATAGCGGTCAAAACAGGAGTGCATCCACGCCAGTTATTGGGCAGATCTTATTGCGAAAGCAAGCTAATAGTTTGGGACGTGTTAACCATAACAAAACGTTGCAAATGTTTAGGTAACAACTGCGTTGAAACTTAATTCGTTGTTTTATTCACCGCGCTCAGTGCCGCATCCAAACGCCGGATCACCGGCATGTACAAATCGCGGGTGTGGCTACTCCAGCGTTTCATATCGCGTTGAATTTCATCACGTATTTCGTTGGCTTGGCGAATTTCACTGGCGGCAACCAAGGCAATGGCGTACTCAGCGCGCACTTCTGTGTTACCGAAACGCGCATTGGCGGCGGCAAGTTCGGCTTTGGCGTCCGCTGTACGACCAGCCGCGCTTAAGGTACGGGCGATGGTGAGGGCCATTTCTTCTGGTTTAAATTGCGGGTTCGTGGCGCGAATTGCCTCTAAATGGGTGATGGCCTGCGCGTACTGAGTGTTGCCTATATAGGCGAGTACAGCGCCGTAACGCATCTCAACATCGCTTGAAAACGGGCCATTCAAGCACGCTTCGTAGTTTTTTACGGCATCACTAAAATGCCCTACACCGTATTGGGCAGCCGCTAAGCGCATTTGATTTTGCGCTGTTGGGGTGTAGTCAAAAACTTCTTTCGCCTCACGTAATTCGCGTGTCGGATCAAGGGCGGAAACAATACTTTTAGCCGTGGAGGTAGCCATTTTTTTAACGCTGCGCTCCATCCTAGAGCCAGGTAAAAACACCGCAAAAAAATACGCCAAACTTCCCAATACCGGAAATGAGAACAAAATAATGAGCCAGTACATTTGCTGGCGATTACGGAGCGCATGCACGGCAAAAAATAGCGCTACGGCAAAGTGCAAAATCCCAAATCCAATAATCGGCATCACAGGTCCTAACCAAAAAATTAACGCTGACTGATGAGTTATCAGCCAGCGTTAATTATAAAAAACTCAAACTCAAAAACGTATTAAACGATTAATATTTTGAGCGCAATGGCGAAGGTTGAGCAGCAAAATATACTGCCAAGTCTTTCATGTCTTGCGTTTTTAGTGCCGCAGCAAAGCCATTCATAGAGGCATTTTTACGCTTACCAGATTTATATTGCTGCAATGCCGCCAAAATATAATCCGGGTGTTGACCAGCCAAAATTGGATATTCAGGTGCGATTGGCTTACCACCGCCCTCGCCGTGACAAGCAAGGCAAGTAGCAGCTTTAGATTTACCAGCTTCAACGTTACCCGAAATCGAGCTTGCCGATGCGGTAAACGTCGCTGTTGCGGCAACAGACGCGGCAATGATTGCTAATGTGTTCAATTTAGAAAGTTTCATTTTCCTTGCCCTCCGTCGGCAGCATAATAGGCGGCAACATCACGCATATCTTTGTCGGACAAGGCAGTAGCCAAGCCTTTCATGGTTTGGTTATTACGCTCACCGCTTTTGTAGGCTTTTAGTGCGGCGTAAATATAGCCGGACTGTTGACCGCCAATTTTTGGCACGGCATACACTTCAGGAAAGGCTGTTTTTGAGCCAATTACACCATGACAACCGGAACATACGGCAACGGCACGCTTGCCGCCGGCTACCGGATCGCCAGCGGGTGTAACCGCTGGTGCTTGAGCCGCTGCAAAGCCCACAGTGCAGGCAAAACTTAGTGCAACAGGCTTAGAAAATAGGTTTTTCATTTATCGCGCAATTCGAACAAGTTAAGATAAAAACGTTCAATAACAATAGAAAATCCAAGCAGTTTTGACCAAAATAGCGCCAAATCCACCCATTTTCTCCAAGGCAAATGATACTACGCCACAGCTTTTCTCTCAAGCGCTAGAATCGTTTTGAGCGATATCTGAGAGCAATAAGTGAAAATTTAATTGACTAAATTGAGGGGCTTTACACCTCTTAGCCCCTAGCCAAATACAGCTACAGCCTCACCCACAAACCCATCAAGATCAGGTGGCCGTTTGCATCACAACGGTTTCTCGTTGGCGTACGGCCTCAAACAAGCAGACGCCGGCCGCTACGGACACATTTAAGCTCTCTACATGGCCGTTCATGGGGATACGCACCAGCTCATCGCAGGTTTCTTTTGTAAGCCGCCGCATGCCGTCCCCTTCCGCTCCCATTACCAGCCCAAGAGAGCCAGTTAAACGCGACTCATACACCCGTTGCTCACCGTCTTCGTCTAGCCCCACGAGCCAGATGCCACGGTCTTTAAGATCACGCAGGGTGCGCGCTAAATTAGTGACCATAATATACGGCACGGTTTCGGCCGCACCGCTGGCTACTTTGGCTACTACTGCCGTTAAGCCTACACTTTTATCTTTAGGCGCAATCACCGCATGCACACCGGCGGCATCCGCCGAGCGCAAGCAAGCACCTAAATTATGCGGATCGGTTACGCCATCAAGCACCAACAAAAATGGGGGAATATCGGCCGGCATTTCATCAAGCACATCTTCGACAAACTGTGCCAATTGCACGGGCTCGGCCAACGCCACCACGCCTTGATGGCGGCCTCCAGCAGCCAATCCGTCTAGGCGCTTTGCGTCTACTTTGAGCACGCGCACACCGCCTTTTTCCACAATAGCCAGAAAGTTTTTCATCCGTTGATCGTGGCGTGTGGCGTCTACATACACTTCTTTTACACTTTCAGCTTTCATACGCACACGCGATTGCACCGCGTGAAAACCAAATATATTTTGTAATTTCATCGTTTCGATTTCTTATTGTTTGTGGTGTAATTTTTACCGCCTATTTTGGCATTAAATTTACCACCATCACGCTCAGAACGCTCCGATTGCTCTACCAAGTTACGTAAATTCGAAAGCGGCGATTGACTATTTGCATCATTCCGGCGAGATCCCAGTTTTTCTGCTGCCATTTCATGCGCTATTTCCAACGGCTGTGATCGAATACCCAAGCCCGCCATTGGCGTAATGGGCGGATTCGCACTCGTAAACCGCACTATAGTCACATCACGCCCCAAGGCACCGGGGGCTGGTGGCACAACTATAGCAACTCTAGGGGGGGTTACCGCCACGTTTGCGGAAGGCTTTTTACTCGTGGTATTAGTAGGAGGAGGTGGTGGTTTGGTATGCGATGCTGCTGACGGTTTCGCACTTACCACTGGCGCATGCGCTTCTACTGGTGATGCTTTAACGGCTTGTGGTTTCAAATCCTTTTTATTGAACTCTCCAAGATTCCCTGTTTTAGGCGGTTTCAGTGCATCTTTTACTATTTTCTCAATACTTGGCTTGGCCTTTTTAGTGGCTTCTAATTTAGTAGCCTCTAATGCTTCCAATTCATCAATGCGCAGGCCTTGCACGGCAGCACGTGGTGTTAAATATTTAGCGCTGGATAATACAAACTCAATTTTCGCTGTTTCAATATCCACCCGCGCCACTTTTACAAATACGCGATCAGCCAATTGATAACGCTGACGGGTTCGCTCACCCACAATCACATGCTTATCTTTATCGTATTGGAAATAATCCGTGCCTAGCTCTGAAATATGTACTAAGCCTTCTACAAACACCTCGTCCAGCGATACAAATAAACCAAAGCTCGTCACACTCGCAATCGTGCCTGCAAAGGTTTCGCCCAAACGATCTTTCATGTAAAAGCACTTTAGCCATGCGGTTACATCACGCGTGGCGTCATCGGCACGGCGCTCCGTCATGGAACAGTGAATACCGAGATCCTTCCACGACTCTTTTGGCACATAAGCTTCGCCTTTTAGCACCGCTTTAATCGCCCGATGCGTCAATAAATCAGGGTAGCGGCGAATCGGCGAGGTAAAGTGCGCATAGGCATCGTAAGACAAGCCAAAATGGCCTTTATTATCAGGGCTGTAAACCGCTTGGCGCAGAGAACGCAGCAGCACTGTTTGCAGCAGTGCTGCATCGGGGCGGCCTTTAATTTTGGTAATTAAAGCCGCGTAATCAGCCGCCTGAGGCTCATCGCCGCCCGATAGCTGCAGCGAAAAATCTTTGAGCATATTGCGCAGAGATTCTAATTTTTCTGGCGTCGGGCCTTCGTGGATACGATATAAATTGGGGTGTTCAGCACCCAACAAATATTCTGCCGTACACACGTTTGCCGCCAGCATACATTCTTCAATTAAACGATGCGCATCGTTACGCGTTACCGGCACAATGTTTTCAATTTTGCTGTCTTCATTGAACAGCATCATCGTTTCGGTTGATTCAAAATCAATCGCGCCGCGCTTATGACGGGCTTCTAGCAGCAACTGAAATGCGGTATCAAGTATTTGCAAGTTAGGCACTAGCTTGGCATCAATCCCGTGATCATCTTCGTTGCTGTATAAAACCTTGGCTACATTATTGTAAGTAAGCCTTGCTGCAGAATGAATCACGCCTTCAAAAAAGGAATATTTTTTAATCTTACCCTGTGCATCCAAGGCCATATCGCACACCATGACCAAGCGATCAACCTGTGGCTTTAGCGAACACATTTCATTCGACAATGATTCTGGCAACATCGGAATAACGCGACGCGGAAAATACACAGAATTACCGCGATTAAGCGCTTCAACATCCAATGCATCACTAGGCTTTACATAATGCGAAACGTCAGCAATTGCCACCATTAAACGCAGACCTTTGCCCTGCTTTTCACAATACACGGCATCATCAAAATCACGTGCGGTTTCACCGTCAATCGTTACAAAGGGATATTGGCGTAAATCATCACGGCCTTCTATATCTTTAGACGTTACTTTTTTGGGCACTTTCTTTTCAGCAGCTTCTACCGCTGGAGGCCATTCATGCGGCAGATCATGCTTGCGCAGCGCAATTTCTATTTCCATGCCCGGATCGGCATAGTTACCCAGCACCTCAATCACGCGGGCCACCGCTTCAGAATTTTTAGTGGGCTGCGCCACTAACTCTACCGTAACCACCTGCCCGGCCACAGCGCCCTTGCTAAAGCCCGCCTCCACCAAAATATCTTGGCTAATACGCTTATTTTCAGCCACAACAAACATCGTGCCGCGCTCCACAAACAAGCGCCCTACTAGCTTGGAATTAGCACGGCTAATAACATCAATAATAACGGCTTCACGACGCCCTTTTTTATCAACACCCACTTCACGCGCGTTAACGCGATCACCATCTAAAACCTTCGACATTTCTTTATTATTTAAAAAGAAATCAGCCGATTCATCATCCGGCGTTAAAAAGCCAAACCCATCGGCATGGCCAATTACGCGACCCACGACCAGCTTAGTTTCCTGCGCGATAGTAACTTCGCCCTTCTTATTGGACAATATTTGACCATCACGCACCATCGCACCAATGCGCCGCGCGAAACCATCAAGCTCAATTTCTTTTATGCCCAAAAGGCCAGCCACATCCTGCGGCTTAACGGGGGCCCCCGCCTGCGCTAACACCGAGATAATATGCTCACGGCTGGGAATCGGACTTTCATATTGCTCGGCCTCACGGGCCAGATGCGGATCATTTTCACGGCTTAATTTTGGCGCACTTTTATGCCCCGATGCTACTTTACTTGTACTAACTGCTACTTTTAAAACGGTTTTTGTTTTTTTCTTGTTTGACAAAACAGATATTTCCTATAATATTCGCGGCTTCACTTTAAAATATTGGAGTGGAAGCCAAAAAATTGCCCAGATGGCGGAATTGGTAGACGCACTAGGTTCAGGTCCTAGCGGTGGCAACACTGTGGAGGTTCGAGTCCTCTTCCGGGCACCAATAATTTGGTTATAGCACAGAATAGGTGACAATTACGTGAATGATAAACAACTACTGTATGTAAGTACGCAACTCACGGTGTTACACTAGCACTTCACAAAGACTTCGGGGCCGACCCGGTTTCGACGTGGGTTACAAAGCAACGTAGGGCATACCGAGGCGTGGCTACCTCGTAAATACAACCACAAACCAATAGTCGCAAACGACGAAAACTACGCTCTAGCTGCTTAATACCAGCTGGACTCTGCACCGGTGGGCCTCAACGCCGGGCTTAGCAATAGGCAGCAGAGTCATTAACGAGGATCGCTTTTGGTAGGGTTACTTTACTAAAAGTTAAACAATAGGTAACTCGTGTTGCAACAGCGCGCCTGCTCGCGTTTGCAACATAAAATTAAATGGCAAGGCTAAGTATGTAGAACTATCTGTAGAGGACTTGCGGACGGCGGTTCGATTCCGCCCGGCTCCACCAATAAAACAGAAGGCCACCCAGCATCATCGGGTGGCCTTCTGTTTTATTGGTGGAGCGCAGCGGGAACCGAAACCGCGTCCGGTACGGACGCGGAGGGTGAGTCGGACAAAAAATAAT
>JANMDR010000199.1:0-16661 GCA_031376425.1 Betaproteobacteria bacterium | reverse complement strand
GCTGGTTATTGATATTTTGGCTGTAGGTGTAGCGATGCACCGCAGCCCAACGGGTATCGAGTTATTAGATGAGGGTAGCGATGCCTCAGCTGAGGGCGCAACTTTAGTCGGATTGTCGCCTAATGAAAACCTTCCGACGGTGACGAGTGTAGTACCAGGTGTGCGCATTGCATCACCGTTTGCAGGCCTGACTTCTCATACACGCTAGAAAATAAATCAAATTGGCTAGAATCCTCAAGCAGAGTGATTTCTAGCCATTTAGTTTTTCTAAAACTAACTTACCAATGCCCTATAAGCTGGCAAAGTTAAAAACTCTTCGTAGATTTCGTGAACGGCTAAATGCTCGAACATAGCGGCACCCTCTACATATTTCCCGGCATCATAGGCGGCCTGACCAACGATCGCTGGCGTTTTGGTTAACTCATCCTTAGTGAGCGCTTTAACCAAAGCGACATCAACTTTACGCCCATCATCAAGCACGCCTTTGGGAGATCGAATCCACTGCCAAACTTGGCTTCGTGAAATTTCGGCCGTTGCCGCGTCTTCCATTAAATTAAAAATAGGTACGCAGCCATTGCCTGCTAACCACGAGCCCATATATTGAATGCCTACTTGAATATTATTGCGCAGGCCACCTTCGGTGATTGGTGCCTCAGGACGAAAATCTAATAAATCTGACGCTTTGTAATTTACATCATCGCGTTGACGGTGGATTTGATTCGGTGTCGGCATATGCTCATCGAATACTGCTTTAGCGATAGCGACTAGGCCAGGATGCGCTATCCACGTGCCATCGCAACCATCGGTGACTTCGCGCAGTTTATCTAGGCGCACCTTTTCCATTGCTGCAGCATTGGCGGCCTCATCATTTTTAATCGGAATTTGCGCAGCCATGCCGCCCATAGCGAATGCGCCACGCTTATGGCAGGTTTTAACGAGCGTGAGCGCATAAGCGCGTAAGAAGGGTGCGAGCATATTGACTTGCGAACGATCCGCAAGACAAAAGTCTTTATTCAAACGGAATTTTTTGATGGCGGAAAAAATATAATCCCAACGGCCAATGTTTAAGCCTGCGCTATGCTCGCGCAATTCATACAAAATTTCGTCCATTTCAAAGGCGGCAACAATCGTTTCGATCAGCACCGTTACTTTAATACTTCCCTGTGGCAAGCCCAGTGTTTCTTGGGCTTTCACGAAGATGTGGTTCCACAAACGCGCTTCGATGTGAGATTCTAATTTTGGAATATAAAAATAAACGCCCGAGCCATTTGCTACTAATGTTTTAGCGTTGTGAAAAAAATACATCGCGAAATCAAAAATCGAACCAGACACTTCTTCACCATCTAAGGTGATGTGTTTTTCGTTTAAATGCCACCCGCGTGGACGAGGAAATAACACGGCAACTTTCTCATTGAGTTTATAGCTCTTGCCGTTTTGTTCAAAGGTAATCGTGCGCAAATTCGCATCGCGCATATTGATCTGACCATCAATCATGTTTGCCCATGTGGGGCAATTGGCGTCTTCAAAATCCGCCATAAATACATTCGCGCCGCAGTTCATCGCGTTGATCACCATTTTGCGATCGGTAGGGCCAGTGATTTCGACGCGACGGTCTTGAATATTCGCTGGCACAGGTGCTACTTTCCAATCACCATCGCGCACGCTTTGAGTGTGTGGTAAAAAATCCGGCAGAGTACCAGCATCAAAAGCATGCTGACGCTGCGCCCTCGCGCTTAGCGCCGCGCTACGCGCAGGCTGAAAGCTGCGCGCTAGTAGCACAAAAAACTCAAGCGCTTCAGGCGTTAAAATTTCTGCATCTTGTGGTCGTAAAACAGCGGCAATTTTTAATCCGACTGGCAGAATCAATGTGGGTTCAGCTTGCGACATGTGTTACTCCAAAATTTCAATTAGTGGGACGGGTCATTTCTGGCAATAGCCAGTAAATGCTCAACTTCATCTTTGTGTTTTATGCAATTGGATTTGTGCCAACGACCAATAATAAACATCGTAACTGCAACCAGGGAACCAAAAATACCAATTGCCCAATACGCTGACATTTTAAGCGCTGTTAGACCCGCGAAAAGTGCACCAAGCCCTAATATACAGGCTTGCTCATTAAAGTTTTGCACTGCGATCGAGCGACCCGCACCCATCAAGCTATGACCACGGTGCTGTAATAGCGCATTCATTGGCACAACTAAAAAACCACCAAGAGCACCGATTACAATTAAAAACGGCACCGCCATTTGCAAGGTTGAAATTAAATTCATGAAAATGACAGCAACTCCCATGCCCACACCTAAAGGGATCACCGAGGTTGCACGGTCAAGCTTCATATAAATCGAGGCCACCACAGCGCCCACTGCTGTGCCAATGGCCACCACACCCACTAAACTTGCTGATTTTGTAGTGTCATAACTTAAGGCCGCCGCCGCCCACGCTAAAATAATGTAGCGTAAATTACCGGCTACCCCCCAAAACAAAGTGGTAGTCGCTAAGGAGATTTGCCCCAGCTTATCTTCCCACAGTCGCGTATTGCACACCCAAAAATCTTTAAATAAAACGATTGGGCTACGCGGGAACGGTAGTAGCTTTACACCGGTAGCTGGAATATACAAATTGAAAATAGCAGCAAGCACATAAAACCCTAAGATGAGTGCAATAGCGGCTTCTGCGGGAGTATCAATGCTGGTAGTGATATAAGGTAAATCAAAATTTAGCAGCATGCCGGAAATATTGGCGCCGACCAATTGGCCGCCCATCACCACACCTAAAATAATCGAGCCAATGGTGAGCCCTTCGATCCAGCCATTTGCCGTGACCAATTTTGAGGTAGGCAACATTTCGGTCAAAATACCGTACTTGGCAGGTGAATATGCTGCCGCGCCTAATCCAACAATTGCGTAAGATAAAATAGGATGTGTGCCGAACAACATCAATAAACAACCAATGATTTTGATGATATTAGCTACAAACATGACCTTGCCTTTAGGCAAAGAATCTGCCATTGCACCCACATAAGGTGCTAGCAAAACGTAAAAGAACGCGAACATGGGGATGAGTGCTGCAGCATGCCATGCAGGCGCCTTATCTTGCGCTAATAGCGTGATAGCAGCAATGTAGACGGCGTTATCAGCAAGCGACGAAAAAAACTGCGCTGCCATTAAGGTATAAAAACTGCGACCCAAAACTGCTCCTCGATATATTTATTTAGCTTAGACGCTTCTTGCTGCCTAGTTTGAACTAGCTTGTCTGCTTTAGTATAGAAATACTTTGTTACAACTTACAGTCTACTGAAATATCTACCCGCAGTTGGCAAGCTTACACACATTATTTTGCATAATATTGGGTTGCAATCATTTGAAACGCTGCGCGCAAGCTTTGCGCCTCTCCGCCTTCAGGTCGCCCAGCGCGATTTTTCATATTCCATGAAAATACATCCACATGTATCCAAGCTTGATTTTCAGGTACAAAACGCTGCAAAAACAAGGCTGCAGTAATAGCGCCAGCATGAGCACCGCCAGTATTCACAACATCGCCAATGCTGCTATCGATCATCGCCTGATAGGGCTGCCACAAAGGCATACGCCAAATCGGATCGCGCTCAGATTTAGCCGCTGCTTCAAATTTTGCCGCCCAAATTTCATCATTACCAAATACCGCCGGTAACTCAGGCCCAAGTGCCACGCGTGCAGCCCCTGTGAGGGTTGCAAAATCCAAAATTAAGGCGGGCTCGCTCTCAGCCGCGTAAGCAAGTACATCCGCCAAAATGACGCGACCTTCAGCATCGGTATTACCAATTTCAATTTTTAAACCCTTGCGGCTAGAAACTATCTCGCCAGGACGATAGGCATTGCCGCTTACCGCGTTTTCCACTGCAGCAACCAACATTTGCAGTCGCACCGGTAATTTTGCTTGCATGATGAGCTGCGCTAACGCCAATGCGTGAGCCGATCCGCCCATGTCTTTTTTCATCTGGCGCATGCCATCTGCGCCCTTCATGTTTAAGCCGCCGGTGTCAAAACACACGCCCTTACCGACGATGGCAATTTTTGGATGCGCAGGGTTACCCCAAGTAATTTCAAAGACACGCGGTGGCCGATGGCTGGCTCGCCCCACGGCATGAACTGCCGGAAAATTTGCCGATAATAGAGCGTCACCCACCCATTCGCGATATTCTCCACCACAGGCTTCTGCAATGCCTTCCGCAGCTTCGGCCAAATGCGCTGGCCCCATGTCTTCAGTAGGTGTATTAATAAGGTCACGCGTGAGCGTGGTGGCATCAACCAAGCGTTGGGCTTGTGCGGATTCTGGCGTATTGGTTAAATCAATAAGCGCTGGCGCACGGCTCAGTTTTTTATAGCGATTGAACTTATAGCTACCTAAACCGACACTTAACGTTGCTAAAGCGGCACTAATCTCAAGCCCAGTAGCAGGTAGCCCTGCCTCACCTTTCTCGTCTTTTTTTGCGAGATGATAGCGCCCTTCCGGTAAGCCGAAAGGCAGATGTGATAAACAATAAACATCGTCGACAACGCCTTGCTTATTTACTGCCACACCAACCAACACGGCGGCAATAGGGTGCTGCACATCATGGCTTGGCAACAAGCAGAATGTTTGCGGTGCAGCTTTGAATTGGGTTTGCTCAACCCATGCGGCAAACAGTGGCGTGCTGGCTTCACTGGCTTTGGCATCAGCACAAAATTGTGCCAACGCCGCCGCATCCACGGCAACTAAGGGAATGCTCTGCATTTGATTAACCTAGAAAGATCAGTAAAAAATACCCACTAACGCGCCGCACGACAATGTGGCTAAGGTACCACCAATTAAACACTTATAGCCTAGGTTTGTAATCTCAGTCCGCCGCTCGGGACACATGGTGCTCATGCCACCAATAATGATGCCGATTGAGGAAAAATTAGCGAAGCCGCATAAGGCGTAGGTCATTATGACGCGGCTGCGCTCAGATAATTGATCTGGTTGAATTTTCGATAAATCAAGGAAGGCTACGAATTCATTAACTACCGTTTTTGTGCCCATCAACGCGCCTGCTGTTTGTGCCTCTGCCCAAGGCACACCGATTAGCCACACCACGGGAGACATGATCCACCCCAAAATGCCTTGCAGGGTCATCGGCTTGCCATTTACTGCAGGCAATATCCACGCTAATAAAGAGTTTGCCATGGCGATTAAGGCGATCAACACGAGCAATAAGGCGCAGACATTGATAAAAAGTTGAATGCCATCAGCGGTGCCTTGGGTAATCGCATCCATCGCCGATGCAGCAGGATTTTCTTTAGTAACGTCACCGTCAGTTGGCTCGCCTTCATGCGGAATCATCAGACTGGAAATGGCGATGGCAGCAGGCGCACTCACAAAGGACACGATCAAGATATGCCCGATAGCATCTGGCACCACCGTTTTTAGCATTGCGCCGTACACGGCCATAACTGTGCCCGCAATCCCCGCCATACCGCAAGTCATAGTGATAAATAATTCGCCGCGCGTCAGCTTTGCTAAGTAGGGTTTAATAAAGAGCGGCGCTTCAACCATGCCTAAAAATACGTTTGCTGCTGTTGAAACGCCAATCGCGCCACCAACACCAATTGTGCGCTTCAATACCCATGAAAACGCACTTACCAATAACGGCAATATCCGCCAGTAAAACAGTAACGACGACAATGCTGAAATAACGACAGCCATCGTCAACACCTGCGTCGCAAAAATAAACGGGCTCGCGTTTGGCGTAAGTGCCGCTGGGAATGTGCCCCCGCCCAAATAACCAAATACGAACGTAGCGCCTTGGGTGGTGGCCGCTTGCACACCATCGAGTGCGCTATTGAGTGTGGCCGCAATTTCTTTAAACCACGGAAATTTGAACATCAGTACAAATAACACCACTTGCAATACGGTCGCACTAATCACGGTGCGCCAAGGCACGGCCTGACGTTTTTCGGAAATCAGCCACGCGAACAATAAAATTGCAAAGAAACCCACCGCGCTTTGTAAAGCTAACATTTGTATTCTCTCCCGAGGACTACGCCGTGGCGCGTCTATTTATTTTAAACAATTCAATCCAAGCACAATCATAACCCAAGGCCAAGCCACAGCGACGTGGTGAACGGGTAAATTGCGGAAAATGGCCGCAAATGGGCACAAATAGGCGCGCTGATAAGTCGCTTAGTTTTCAAAGCGTGCGCCAAACGCATGCGCGTAGGCTTGTTCAGCAAATTCTAAACTCACGTCTGGATTTGCATTGAGGAAGGTCGCATCAACGGTGATTTTTACGTAGCGATCAAGTTTTTTCCAAATAGTATAAGAAATTAAGCGCCCCACTTCATCCACCGTTTCGCCCAGCCGCAAATCACGCTCTGCCATTAAATGCAGCGCGAAAGTACCATCTTTGCCCCTCACTACCCGGTCGATTTCTTCGGGCTTAGTCCAAGCATCACCAAATGCCGCAATAACAGCGTCATATTCACGCGGCAACAGCGGTGCCACCACGGTTTCAATCCGATAAAAACGGGCGCGTTGCGATAGAGACAGTATATTTGTGACCATAGCGTTACGCTACGCGAAATGGCAGAGCGACGCAACACCTCGACAACAAAAAGCACATAAAAAAGCAGTACCCGTTTCCGAGCACTGCTTTTTAGAGCGACCTTTTGTTGCGAATTATTTATCTACTACAACGGCTTTATCGCGCAAACCTTTTACGAACTTAGCAACTTGTTCTTGCTGCGCGCGTTGACGAATATTTTCTTTCATTTCCTCAAACGCTGGAGCTTTTAGGGCGCGGGAATCATCCATGCGAATAACATGATAACCAAACTGTGTCTTTACAGGAACGTCTGTTGTTTGGCCTTTTCCAAGCTTTTTCAAAGCTTCGGCAAATTCTGGAACATAACGGTTAGCTGGGCTCCAATCAAGCTCGCCACCAGTTTCTTTCGAGCCCGTATCCAAAGTTTTTTCTTTCGCTAATTTAGCAAAATCATCACCACGGCTCAGCGATGCAACAATCGCTTTAGCTTCGGCTTCTTCTTTTACCAAAATATGACGCGCCTTATATTCTGTGTTGCCGAGAGTGCCTACAAAACCATCATAACTAGCTTTTAAGCTAGCATCAGAAATTGGGTTTTCTTTAACATGCGAATCAAATAGCGCACGAATTAGGACAGCTTGGCGTGCCATTTCCATTTGCGATGCGATTGCTGGCTCGCGATCTACACCAGCTTTACGGGCGGCTTGGCTCAGCACTTCACGGTTGATTAGTTCATCTTTAATGGCGGCGGCAATTTCAGGACCCGCTGGCTGACCAGATGCTTCGCGTTCACGGTTCATCGCGTCAAAGGCAGACTGCGGGATCATCACGCCGTTTACGCTAACTTTGCTGGCGGCGGCAGACGCTGCAGCCACTGGGGCGGCTTTTGCGGCGGCTTTTTCAGCTTTAGTTTGCGCAAATGCCATTGGAGAAGCCGCTAGCATCAAGGCTAAGGCGAGTGATTGTGATTTACGTTGCATAGTGGTTCCTTAGTAAACGAAAGAGAAAACAAAGATAAAAAAAACAAAACAAAATTACAACAAAACTATTTCAACAAATCTAACTTGGGACGCTTGCATCAATTTTCAAGGCATGAATTTCGCGCTGCATCAAATCTCCCAATGCGTCATAAATTAGGCGATGCCTAGTTACTAGCGATTTGCCCACAAACTGGGCACTCACAATTTTTATCTCAAAATGGCCGCCACCCCGCTCCTTTGCGCCGGCATGGCCTGCATGGGCGTGCGAATCATCTTCAATTTCCAGCACCGTCGCACCTAATACGTCTAAACGCGCACGCATTTGCGCTTCAACAGAGCCACCATTTGTAACTGTATTTTGCATTTATGCCGGCAATACTCTTTTAAATGGTTTAACGGTAACGCTGGAAAATACCCCGGCGTTGACATACGCGTCTTCACTGGCCCATGCGATTGCTGCTTCTCGGCTCGCAAATTCAGCAACAATCAAGGAACCAGAAAACCCCGCAGGGCCAGGGTTTTCCGAATCAATCAGGGGATGCGGGCCTGCCAGTACGAGACGGCCTTCATTTTGCAAGGCAGTAAGCCTTTCCAAATGAGCTTCCCTAGCTGCCATGCGGCGCGGTAAGGCTCCGGGGGCTTCTTCACAAATAATGGCGTAGAGCATATTGATTAAGCTTACTTTAAAGTTTTGGAGGGGTTATATCATTAACTGTGGACGCTGTAGACGCAATAGCCGATTTGCCTATTTCAACATTAGCATCATCATTTGCAGCCACCGCTTCTGGCATAGGTGGCATATGTTTTTGCAGCCAAATTAGCTGACAGACAACAAAAACAAAGAAAATCACGGTATAGCCAAAAACTTTCACATTTACCCAAGTTGCTGTGGAAAGTCCCAACCCAAAGGCAACCAGCACGTTTAAAGCACCTAAGGCCAAATACAAAATAAGCCAACTGATTACTGCCTTGTCCCAAATAGGGCGCGGTACTTCGATGCCTTTTAAGATTGCGCCAAGCGGATTTTTTTTCATCCAAAAGTGGGCAACTGCCAAACCGATCCCCATCGCCCAGAACAAAATACTGGGCTTCCATTTAATGAACTTCTCGTCATGCAGGAGCAACGTCGCACCACCTGCCACGACTACAATCGCCACATTAACCCACATCATCGTTTCAATTTTTTGGCGTGCGAGCTTGAGACCCACCAAAATAACGATGGAGGCACCGATAGCGACGGCAGTTGCAGTATAAATATCAAATAATTTAAACGCGCCAAAAAACAAAATCAGCGGCAAATAATCGAGCAAAATTTTCATGAGTTTTTAAGTATAACCACTACTACTTCACGAGTAGTGGTTTTATTTCTGCCAATACACAATTGACTGCACAACTGACCAACCTTCAATTTTCGCACAATTTCGTGTTTTTTGCTGGCGTAGTGCGTGCGGTTTTGTTTTAGTCGATTTAATCGCGACGAAGTTCAATGTCGCTGCGACGCTTTTGCCAACTCAAGCTCAATCAGCCCACGCGTTTCTGCGGGGAAACCAGGCTGCGCTGCAATGGTATAGGCCTCCTCAAAAAAGCCACGACTTTCTTGCGGCAAGTTTGTGTTTAACCTATCAAAAGCATAACGCATCATGGCAGCATCACCGCTGCGAACGCTGGCGATAGCGAGATTTAAATTTAACAAACGCCACGGACGCTGGGGATTTGAACGCTCTAAATCAGCCTGCCATGTAGGCGATAAATAATCCACAAAACCTTGCATTAAGGCAAATACCGCAGCAGTATCTTGGCGGGTGTCGGTAGCGTTGGCGCGTTCAGCTAAAGCAGAAACTATAGGCTCTAAGGTGAGTAAACCCACATTGTGACGCATTGCCCACACGCCAATACCTAAGGTAACCGCTTGCAAATCAGCAGAAAATATTCGCAAATTAAGCCTCTCTAGCCATACATGCATCTCCACAATGCAGCGTAGCGCCTGATCGGTAGCGTCGTCAATATCCGCCAAATCAGACACAGCACCGTCAGCGCCGTATTGCAGGTCGAGGCGCTCCATCAGCGAAATGAATTCACCCACCACTGCGATCAGTGCAATGGCATCAGTTTTGCTGCTGTCATCACTCCCGTATAGGGCGCGATAATGACCATGCAAGGCTTCTGCCACTTTATTAAACGGCGTGACAATTTGTTCTTGTTTTTCAACGCTGTCTACGGAAAAGCTTGGTATCGCGTTAAGTGGAGTGAATTTCAGTGGCTTGGTGCTCATTTGCGTTTGTTGCCTTGTGCGTTAATGTGACCGATGATGCATATATTGCGATGAATTAGACTCAGATGCTCTATGATAGCGAGTTGTGCTGCGTTTCCAGCACGTTTCTCCAAAAAACAGTAAAAAATAACCAAAAGCAATCCCTTGTTTAATTACGACTTACATAATCATACCAATGCCTCAGACGGCATGTTAACGCCAGAAGCCTTGATTCTATTGGCAAAAACTGGGGGCTGCGACGCAGTGGCGATCACCGATCACGACACCGTTGCCGCATTGGCCGCAGCACGCACGGCAGCCGCTGCTAACGCCTTAAAATTCGTGGCTGGGGTCGAGATATCGGTTACCTATAATTACATTGACCGCGAAACTGAAGCAGCTGGTGAAACTACCTTACACATCGTCGGCTTAAATATTGACGAAACTAACGCCAATTTACTGCAGTTATTGTCAGAAATTCGCGCTGGGCGCATTACTCGGGCTGCCAAAATAGCAGAAGACCTTGATAAAGTGGGGGTTTTCGGTACTTTTGAAGGCGCTACCGCCATGGCTGAAAATAAAGAAATGATTGGCCGTACGCATTTTGCGCGACATTTGGTGGCACGCGGAGTAGAAAAAAACGTAGGTCGGGTGTTCAACAAATACTTAGCTAAGGGTAAACCAGGCTACGTCGCGCATGAATGGACGAGCTTGGAAGCGGCGGTGGCTACCATTCACGCGGCGGGAGGCTTAGCAGTTATTGCCCATCCAGGTCGCTATCGTGTTTCACCTACGGTTATTCGCGATTTGTTCGGGCAATTTAAAGCGCTTGGTGGCGACGCTATAGAAGTAATTACCGGTAGCCACAAAACCGCACAGTTTCAGGAATACACAAAATTAGCCCTCGAATTTGAATTTATGGCCTCGCGGGGGGCCGATTTTCATGCCTTAGGCGAAAGTCCGTTTTTACCGGGTAGCCTGCCGCCGCTATCGTCTGCGCTCACCCCTGTTTGGACGAAATTTAACCACTAGAACCGCTAATGCCCCAATTTTTTACCTTACATCCCACCCATCCAGAAGCACGCTTAATCAAGCGTGCAGCAGATATCGTGCGCAAAGGTGGCGTGATTGCCTATCCAACAGATTCTTGTTACGCTTTGGGCTGCCATACCGGCGATAAACACGCGATGGAACGGATTCGCGCGATTCGCGGCGTGGGGGACAATCACCACTTTACGTTAATGTGTCGCGACTTATCTGAAATCGGCACTATTGCCAAAGTTAATAATGTGCAGTACCGCTTACTTCGCGCCAATACACCCGGCAGCTATACTTTTATTTTAGAAGCCACGCGCGAGCTACCGCGCCGCATCGCCCATCCAAAACGCGCAACTATTGGTGTACGGGTGCCCGAACATCTCGTTACCGCCGCGTTATTAGCCGAGCTCAATGAACCACTATTATCGTCCACCTTAATTTTAGCGGACGATGAGGAACCATTAAATGATGCCGAAGAAATTCGTAGCCGTCTAGGTAAGCGTGTTGATTTAATTTTAGATGGTGGTGCCTGCGGCAATTTGCCCACAACCGTCATTGACCTATCCGGCGACGAACCCCTATTAGTGCGGCGTGGCAAGGGCTCAGTAGCAGGATTTGGGTTCGATGACCATGCGTAATCGAGAGTAAAATGCCAGTAGATATATTGCAAAAAATTCTGATTTATATTGTGCCTATGTTGCTAGCCATTACGCTGCATGAAGCTGCACACGCTTATGCAGCAAAGCGTTTAGGCGATGCGACGGCGTATATGCTTGGGCGGGTCACCTTAAACCCCATTAAGCACATCGACCCAATTTGGACAATTGCCGTGCCGATATTTACCTTGATCTTCACTCCCTTTGTATTCGGTGGTGCCAAACCGGTGCCAGTCAATTACTATAATTTGCGTAAACCTAAACGCGATATGGCTTTGGTAGCTGCTGCCGGCCCATTTGCCAATTTGATCATGATGATTGGCTGGGCGATATTTTTGCGCGTAGCTATGTCGCTGGATGATTCCAGCGTAAGCGATTATTTCACGCGCGTTGGTGAAGCAGGTATTTTCGTTAACGCCGGACTCATGGTATTTAACCTTTTTCCCCTGTTACCTCTGGATGGCGGTCGGATCTTAGTAGGGTTACTGCCAGATTCACTATCCATTCCATTTTCTCGCATCGAGCCTTACGGTATGTTAATTCTCATCGCCTTACTGTGGACTGGTATTATTAACGCAGTAATATTGCCGCTCCTGCTGCTTAGTGCTAGATTTGCGCTCTTGCTTGTCGGTATTGGCTAAATTACAGAATTACAATAGCAACCACGCAATGCAGCTACTTTTGGTATAATCAATTTATCGTGCATTGTTGTGAAAAAATACAAGCACTCGATACACCACGCTGAAAATCGCAGAGAACTGATAATTACCAGTTTTTTCGCGTAATGGCCCGCTAGATACACCTTAGGCACCCAAATCACTTTATGTGCTATACGTGCTGGCGACAAAATGTCGTCTAAATGCTACATCAAGGCACAAACAGTGCTAATCCAACGTACAACGTATATTGAAACGTCCTTCTACCCGCAAAAGACTTTGTTTGTTCTTCCCGTTCAAAGACTAAGCAACGCGCGATTATTGACGTTAACTTAAACAAAAATTAATTTTATTTTTACACCAACCTAAAAACAGTATGTATCCAGACCGCGTTTTATCCGGCATGCGTGCCACTGGCCGCCTTCATCTTGGCCACTATCATGGCGCTTTAAAAAATTGGGTGAAGTTACAGCATGAGCACCCGTGCTTTTTCTTTGTTGCCGATTGGCACGCACTCACTACGCATTATGAAACTCCCGATATCATTGAAGAAAATGTCTATGACATGGTCGTCGATTGGATTGCTGCGGGCATTGATCCGGCGCAGGCCACGCTTTTTGCACAATCAAAAGTACCACAGCACGCTGAACTTACGCTGCTGTTGTCTTTTTTCACCCCACTCTCATGGCTTGAACGGGTACCGACTTACAAAGATCAAATTGAAAAACTCGCGGAGCGTGGTCGCGATTTATCAACTTATGGCTTTTTAGGCTACCCCTTAATGCAAGCGGCGGATATTTTGATTTATCGCGCCAATATGGTGCCGGTGGGTGAGGATCAAGTTTCGCATGTGGAGCTCACGCGCGAGGTCGCGCGACGCTTCAATCATTTGTTTGGCCGGGAAAAAGGATTTGAAGAAAAAGCGGAAGCTGCCATCAAAAAAATGGGCTCTAAAAAAGCCAAACTCTATAACGAACTGCGCACCCGGTTTCAACAAAATGGCGATGACGCCGCCCTTGAAGCCGCTCGCGAACTTTTAGCGGACGTACAAAATTTAGCGATGGGCGATCGCGAGCGTTTATTTGGCTTTTTAGAAGGTGGTGGCAAAGTATTATTGCCAGAACCACAGGCAGTGCTAACACCTACTTCGCGCTTGATTGGCCTAGATGGACAAAAAATGTCCAAAAGCTACGGCAATACTATTGACCTACGCGACCCACCAGCGACGGTCACTGAAAAAATCCGCAAAATGCCAACCGATCCGGCGCGCATTCGCCGTACCGATCCGGGTGATCCTGAAAAGTGTCCCGTTTGGAAACTACATGAGGTGTACACCAGCACTGACGTGCGGGCGTGGGTGCAAAAAGGCTGCGTATCAGCGGGCATTGGTTGCCTAGAATGCAAGCAGCCCGTCATTGATGCGGTGATTGCTGAACTAGCACCCATGCGCGAACGCGCTGCCCCGTTCGAAGAAGACCCTACCCTTGTTAAAAATATACTTGCCGATGGTTGCGAGCGTGCACGCGATATTGCCGAAGACACAATGCGCACCGTACGCGGCGCGATGGGTTTGAATTACTCATAATATGAATAGTTTAATAACATCAGCACTAGTGAAAAAATTTATCGCTATCGCAAGCACGTCTTCATTACTCTCAATACTTTGTGGCTGCGCACAATCGGCTCCAAAAAACCTCGAAATTGGACGGCTTGCGACTAACTCAGTGACGCAAACACAACTAGCGGAAATTCCCAAGGGTAAATCCAGCTTTAAACACCGTGATGCCAAGGGACGCGAAATAACAGTGTTCAGCTATAAGCCGGAAAGTTTTACCCCCGACACCGCAATCTGGTTCACGATGCACGGCATAGGTCGTGATGCTGAAAAAACGCGGGATGAATGGTTAGTTGCCGCCGATCTAAATGGCCTGCTCATTTTAGCGCCAGAGTTCTCGGAAGCAAATTTCCCAAAAAGCGCAGATTACACAATGGGCGAAGTGATTGGCGATGATTTCAGCCGATCAAGCTATGCAACAGTCGAAAATATTTTTGATTCTGCCATCGCCGCAACATCGAGTAATCAAGAAGCATATCGTATTTTTGGGCATTCGGCTGGAGGCCAGTTTGTGCAAAAAATGATGATGCTCATGCCAACGGTAAGAGCGGATTTTGCAATTGCTGCAAACCCCGGCTGGTATTTAATGCCAAGTTGTACCGCTATTGCTGGTGAGGTTGCGGCATTTCCTTACTCATTTGCTAACGGGCCATATAGTGCCGAAAAATGCCCCTCCGCGCTGGCGCGTGGGCTCTCCCGTAATGTGCTGTTGCTACTTGGTGCCGAAGATCGGGACCCCGCTCACGCGCAATTATCTAAAACAGCGGGTGCGATGCTACAAGGATCACATCGTTTTGAGCGCGGTACGTTTTTTATAGAGCAAATGCGTAAGGCAGGCGAAGCCCAAAAAACCGGCCATTTGTGGAAGGTACAGATGGTACCCGGCGTTGGTCATAACGGCCATGAAATGGCGCAATCTGCAATCTTCATCACGTACCGCCCTAGCCGCACTCGCCGCTAATTTTAGGCCTCTAATCGTACCCGCCATGACTGTAGAACTTGTAATCGACAATACTTTACCCACTGCATCGCAGCAGACTGCGCATGTAGCGCCAGAAACCAACACTGACGCCAAAACTGACACCAAACCTGACGCGCCTTTTGGTCGCATTAAAGGCGAGGCAATTGCCCAACTGCCCACCGATTTATTTATTCCGCCTGATGCGCTCAGCGTTTTTTTAGAGGCCTTTGAAGGCCCCCTAGATTTACTGCTGTATCTCATTCGCAAACACTCGCTGGATATTATTGATATTCCCATGGCCGAGTTAACACGGCAGTACATGGTGTATGTAGAGGCAATGGAAACCTCACAGCTAGAATTAGCGGGTGAATATTTGCTGATGGCGGCACTGCTTATTGAAATTAAATCGCGCATGCTCCTGCCGCGCCCCCCGCGTGAAAACGAAGTAGAAGCGCTCGATCCCCGTGCCGAATTAGTACGTCGATTAATGGAATATGAGCGCATGAAAGCGGCGGCTGCAGCACTTGATCGCATTCCCCAAAAGGGCCGTGACTTTAGCTTAGTTGATGTACTCATCGAAAAAAGCTTAGTTCGCCGTGTACCTACCGTACTCATTGCGGATTTATCTGATGCATGGCGGCAGATTTTGTCACGCGCCAAAGCCAACAAAAAGCACCATGTGGGTCGCGAAGAGCTTTCGGTACGGGCACATATGAGTCGTGTATTGCGCAGCCTGCAAAACACCGATGGCTATGTCACTTTTGAGAGCTTATTCGACATTAACCAAGGTGTGGCTGTGCTCGTTGTGAGTTTTTTAGCCGTACTGGAACTGGCTCGCGAATCATTGATTCAAATTGCCCAATCAGAACCCTATGCGCCTATTTATGTACGTGTCGCCACCCAAAGCACGGTGGAATCGGAGCGCAGGATTCAGCCCGGCATATTAGCCGATAGTGAGTTTTATGAAACGGCTGATGAGCTTCAACAACTTGCGTTAGATCAAGAGCAGGATAAATTAATTTCCTCTCCCAACACTGGCATCTAACACTTTCTATTAACGTAATTTATTCTTAACATGACGCAACCTGACAATAATAACACTGCACCCACCATACTGGATGAGGCTGAAGATGCCCTAAATACCAACTTCTCTAAGGAGTTGGTAACGGCAGAAACGCCGACTGAGGCGACACCAATTACCCTAGCGGATGATGCTGAAAGCCAACCCGCTGAATCAGCAGTGACTGTGGCACAAGCGGCCGACGCGCCAGTAGACGCACCCATTGAACTTGATGATGCCAAACGCGTGCTTGAAGCTGCATTGTTGGCCGCCAACGAAGCGATGCAAATCAATGAACTCAGACGTTTATTTGATGGCCAAATTAACGTTGATACGCTACGCATTATGCTTGACGAGTTAAAACTTGAATGGCAAGACCGTTCGATCGAATTAAATTTGGTTGCTGGTGGTTATCGTTTTCGCGTCAAGCCGAAATATCAGCGCTTTTTGGATAAGCTCAGCAACGATAAGCCGCCAAAATATTCCCGTGCCGTCATGGAAACTTTAGCCATTATTGCCTACCGTCAGCCGGTAACACGTGCCGATATTGAGGATGTGCGTGGTGTGCAGGTTTCCCCGCATATTTTAAAAGTGTTAGAAGACCGTGGCTGGGTTGAAGAAATTGGTCATAAAGAGGTGGTTGGTCGCCCTGCACTTTTTGCCACTACCAAGCATTTTCTTGATGACTTAAATTTACGTACGCTAGAAGAACTACCGCCGCTACACGAACTGCAATCAACATTAGAAAATCCCCATAATGCCGCAAGTCTGATGGGTGCACTAGAACTTACGCCAATGGCTCCAACGCAGCATTATGTTGATGAAGTACCAAGCGATGTGTCGCCAATGGCTGAAACTACAGAGCTGGAAACTAGCCAATTGCAATCACCACAGTCGCTACCG
>JANMDR010000158.1:0-6217 GCA_031376425.1 Betaproteobacteria bacterium | reverse complement strand
AAGCACGGCACCATCAAGCTTGTGGGTACGCACTAGGGTTGCCGCGTCATTTAAATACTGCGCAATAATTTTGCCGCCAACAGCACTCACACCCGTTAGCGCATCCTTACCTTCGGCGATCACGGTAGCTGCGCGGGCGAGCATGGTATCAACTGGCTGGCTGGCAAAATCAATCGCGATTACCCGACCCTTTGGGGCGTCTTTATCGGTTTTAATCCATGCGGTGTTGCCGTTGGTGCCAAATAGACTATATTCAGCGTCAAACGTGGTGGTGATAGCGCTAAATTTAGGTGCGCTGGTAGCGTCATAGCCCTTATTTTTAAGGGGTGCAAAAAACAGGCCGTTTTTGCGACCAGAACCTGCCCAAACATTGATAAATAGCGTATTGCCATCTTCCGTTACCGACGGGCTAAAACCCCATTCCTTTTTATCTTTATTTTCGAATACCAATACGTCGGCCGATTGTGGTGTATTGAGCTTATGGTAGTACAGCTTTTGATAAAAATTACCTTCCGTTAAGGCAGCGCCAGCCTTGGGGGCATCATAGCGGCTGTAGAAAAAACCTTTGTTATCTGCAGTCCATTCGGCACTAGAAAACTTCACCCACTTTAGGGTGTCCGTTAAGTTTTTACCAGTGGTTAAATCACGCACTTGCCACTCTTGCCAATCCGAACCACCGCTGGAGGTGCCATAGGCAATATAGCGGCCATTGCGGCTTACCGACATACCGCTAAGTGCGACTGTGCCGTCTTTTGAGAACCCATTGGGATCAAGTGCCACAGTGGGCTTGGCCTTTAAGCTGGGTGCGGTGTAAACAACGGCTTGTTGTTGTAGGCCATCATTTTTTGTCCAAAAATACTTGCCGCCTTCTTGGTAGGGTAAAGAGTATTTCTCAAAATTATAGAGCTTGGTAAAATTTTTACGAATCGCTTCGCGATTAGCAATACCAGCTAAGTGCTTATTGGTGAGCGCGTTTTGCGTAGTCACCCAAGCTTTGGTGTCGGCTGCGTTATCGTCTTCTAACCAACGGTAGGGGTCCGCGATAGTGGTGCCGTGATAGCTATCGGTTTGCGTGCCTTTTTTAGTATCGGGATAAGTAATGAGCACTGCCTTGCGCCCAGCTTCAATTTGCGCGTCGGCACGTTTTTTTAATCTTTCCATGAGTTCACTTTCCTCAGGGGTGAGCGGGCGGCTTGGCGCAGGTGCTGGCGCTGCAGCTTGCTCTGCTGCTGTTGCTGCCTTCGTTGCTGCCGTTGGCTGCACTGTTTGTGCATACGCACTTAAAAAAGCGCCACTACACAGCGCCGCGATGATCAGTTTATTACCAAATCCGCTACTATTTTTAATGATACTCTTTCTCACTTAAATCTCCTCTAAACATAAAATTTCAACACACTGGAAATGCCCGTATTTAGGGCATCTTTGCAGTATTAAATCTTAAAAAATCACTCCAAGCCAGGTAGGGTGCCGCCCGCACTAGCGGTCGTTCCTACAGCTTTACTGCTCGCTGCATCAATCTCAACCCGTTCAATGGATGCAAAACGCTTACTAATTTTATCGCTCGTCACGCTTACATCTTTTACATCATCATTGGCTTGACGAATATGATCCGCCAGCTTGCGCATGCGCTCATCAAAGCGGCCAAACTCTTTACCCAGCTTGCCAAGCTCATCCTTAATAACATGGATTTGCTTACGCGTTTCCACATCTTTTAGCACCGCGCGAGTGGTGTTTAAAATCGCCATTAAGGTGGTTGGCGAGGCGATCCAAATCCGCTTATTTTGCGCGTATTCTACTATGTCGCGGTGGTAGGCGTGTATCTCTGCAAACACGGCTTCGGCAGGCACAAACATCACCGCACCATCACTGGTCACATTGGCAATAATATACTTGCTGGCGATGGCGTCAATATGCCTACGCACATCTGATTTAAAGGTACTGGTAATGGTTTTATCAGGCACTCCCGCCACTTCGGCAGCAATCATACGCTCATAATTTTCTAGCGGAAATTTTGAGTCAATCGCAATCATGCCTACCGGCTCAGGCAACTTCAGCACACAATCGGCGCGTACATCCACGCCGTGGGTGGCAAAACTATATTGAAACTCAAAACAGTTTTCAGCCAGCATATTTCTTACCAATTGCTCAAGCTGCATTTCACCCAAGGCTCCGCGCGAGCGTTTGTCGCCCAGCAATTGCTGCAAGCTCACTACATTGGTGGTTAAGCCATCTATTTTCTTTTGGGCTTCGTCGATGGTGGCCAAACGCGCCATGACGTTCACAAAGGTGTCGTTGGTTTTCTTGAAGCCTTCATCCAAACGCTCGCTGACCTTACCCGCAATTTCAGCGAGGCGTTTATCCACGGAAACCGTTAAATTTTCTATCGAGCCATTAATACGCAAGGTGGCATCACGCAATGTGGTTTGAATCAGTTCTTGCTGCAAGCGACTTTGTTCGGCAATACGTTCTAGAGTGCCGCCGAGCATCTCGGTTTTTAGCGCGTCTTGCTTGGCGCTCAATTGGCTGGAAAGCCCCATCAATTGCCGCCCTAGCTCTTCTCTATTAGCTGATAAATTATTGGTTTGCTCCAGCGCCAAGGCCACAATACTGGCGCGTTGGCGCTGTAATTCTTCGTTAACCGCGCTGCGCAGCCGCTCACCGGAATCACTCTGGCTATTACTAATGCGTTCAGTTTGCTTAGCAAAGCCATCACCTACCTGCACCACCATTTTATTGAGCAGGCCATCTTGCTTGGCACTTACGGATGCATCTAAGGTCAGCGGCAGAGTGCGCATCTCGGTGCGTGCGCTTAGCGATAGCCACAGCATGATGGCAATCAGTAATAGCAAGGCACATACTGCAAACAGCAAAATAATGAGTATCGTAGAATCAGTCATCTGTAATCGTTTAATTGATACATTCTGGAACGTCCATTATTTTACGGTGCAAAAATGCAAAAAGGCGGAATACATCCGCCTTTTTGCTTAAAACTCAATAAAACTACGCCGCTTCGCGTGAAGCTTTCTTGCGCTCATGCTCAATCAAGAAACGCTTACGAATGCGGATATTCTTCGGCGTGATTTCAACCAATTCATCGTCATCGATAAACTCAATCGCGCTTTCTAGCGAAATTTGAATTGGCGGTACCAAGGCTACCGCTTCGTCAGTGCCTGAAGAACGCACGTTGGTGAGCTGTTTGCCTTTAATTGGATTTACCACTAAATCATTATCGCGGCTATTTACGCCAATGACCATGCCTTCATACAAACGCTCACCGGGGGACACAAACATACGGCCACGGTCTTGCAACTTCCATAGTGCATAGGCCACTGCTTCGCCTTTTTCGGCAGAAATTAGCACGCCATTACGACGCGAAGGCATATCGCCACGCACGGGGGCGTATTCATCGAATACATGGCTCTTAATACCCGTGCCACGGGTGAGGTTCATGAATTCTGATTGGAAACCAATCAGGCCACGCGCAGGAATACGGTAGTCAAGACGAACTCGACCACGACCATCCGGCACCATATCTTGCATATCGCCACGACGTGTACCAATCGCTTCCATGACCGGCCCTTGGTGGGTTTCTTCAACGTCCAAGGTCAACATTTCATAAGGCTCGCAACGCTCGCCATTGATGTCTTTAAACAATACCCGTGGCTTACCCACTGCCAATTCATAGCCTTCGCGGCGCATGGTTTCAAGCAAAATAGTGAGGTGCAATTCGCCGCGACCTGAGACGAGGAAACTATCGGTATCACCCGTTTCTTCAACGCGCAAGGCCACGTTAACGAGTAGCTCTTTATCTAAACGCTCACGAATTTGGCGGCTGGTAACGAACTTGCCTTCTTGACCAGCAAGCGGTGAGGTATTTACCTGAAACGTCATGTTCAACGTTGGCTCATCCACACCTAAAACCGGCAATGCTTCTGGATTTTCGGTAGACGCAATGGTGCAGCCAATCGAAAGATCATCAACACCATTGATCATCACAATTTCGCCCGCTTCGGCAAATTCCATCGGCACTTTGCTCAAGCCCTGAAAGCTTTGTACTTGGTTGATTCTGGCGCGTTTCGGCACTTTATCAGCACCCAAAACGATAACTTCTTGGCCTGATTTTACCGTACCGCGACGTACACGGCCAATGCCGATACGGCCCACATAGGTGGAATAATCCAAGGCTGAAATTTGTAATTGCAAGGAGCCAGACTGATCGCAGAACGGCACTGGAACATGCTTCAAAATAGTTTCAAAAAGCGCGCGCATATCGCTTGGCTTTTTAGTTAAATCTGTTGTTGCCCAGCCGTTCAAAGCAGACGCGTATACCACTGGGAAATCAAGCTGCTCTTCAGTCGCGCCCAATTTATCCATCAATTCAAACGTGTGATTAAGCACCCAATCAGGACGCGAGCCTTCGCGATCAATTTTGTTAATCACCACAATCGGCTTTAAGCCAAGCGCCAGTGCTTTTTTGGTTACAAAACGCGTTTGTGGCATAGGGCCTTCAACGGCATCCACCAGCAATAACACGCCATCCACCATCGACAATACGCGCTCAACTTCACCACCAAAATCGGCGTGGCCGGGGGTATCGACGATGTTGATATGCACACCTTCAAAATCTACCGCCGTGTTTTTCGCCAAAATAGTAATACCACGCTCTTTTTCCAAATCATTGGAATCCATTACCCGTTCGGCAATGTGTTGGTGCGCGGCAAAAGTGCCAGCTTGATGCAATAATTTATCAACCAAGGTAGTTTTACCGTGGTCAACGTGGGCGATGATGGCAATATTTCGGAGAGCGCGCGGCATGTAAGGCTTTCTTTGAGCAATGTTTGAGCGAAGTACACAACCCAAAATTGTACCATGTTGCGGCGCACAATACTTGGCTAAATTTGCGCTAATTGCTTGAAAATAATGCGAAAAAATCAGAAAAGCACATCATTTTGTAACAATTTAAGCCCACTAGACGACGCTCCGACAGGCTGTTTGGTGCAGGCCACGTGGTACTGGCGCTTGGTGCAGGCTGCTAGGCGCAATTTACTAAGCCCCCTCAAAGGTCGGCGTCCGCTTTTCCACAAAGGCCTTTACACCTTCTTTAAAATCAGCGCCCGTAGCGCAGTCAGCAAAGGCCAACATTTCCGCATGCAGTTGCGCCCCTAAATCACGCTCAAAACTAGCACCAATCAAGGCCTTGGTATTGGCATAGGCATGAGTAGGTCCCACGCTCAAACGTGCCGCCAATGTCGCCGTTTGCGCAGCCAAGGCATCATCAGCTACGACGGCATTAACAATGCCTAACCGCTGCGCAGCGTCTGCATCAAACTTATCCGCCAACAACATTAATTCCATGGCGCGACGCGCGCCCACCACACGGGGTAAAAAGAAACTTGCGCCACCGTCAGGCGATGTCGCGATATTGGCATAAGCCATGGTGAACCGTGCGCTTTGCGCGGCAATGGCAAGATCACACGCCAACATGAGCGATAAGCCCCCGCCCGCACAGGCACCATGCACACTGGCGATTACCGGCTTTTTTAAAGCCCTGATGAGCGCAATAGATTCATGAAATAGCCCAATTTCTCTAGGTAACAATGCCGATAATTCATCAATCCGCGCCGCAAAAGTAGCCACGTCCCCCCCCGCCATAAACGCTCTACCTGCCCCGCGAATAATCACCACGCGAATTGTGTCGTCCTGCGCCTGTGTAAGCGCATCACGCATCGCCAACATCATGTCATGATCCATCGCGTTTAACTGCTGCGGACGGTTTAAGGTGATGGTGGCAATGGCTTGGTTTACTTCGTAGATTACGGTTTGGTTTGGCATGGTTGAGTAATGTTTGGGTGGAGGTGGATTAACTATATTGCGTATCCAGTTTATCCAAGTTTACCCTACCCGTCCTGAGTTCGGTTATGGTTCAGTCTACTAATCACAGGCTCAATTTCTTGATCAACGCAACACAGCGCTCGCCAGCGGTCTGTAATAATCGGCACTATGCGTTCATCCACCGTGGCGTGGTTGACGCCAGCAAGTCACTTTCTTTTGCTTGTGCAAAAAGAAAGTAACCAAAGAAAAGCACACCCGCTGGGTTTGCCAAATGAGCGGTACGGGGGTGGTGCCCATTCTTGCAAATATCGGTGGGTAATAATCCGCGCTCAATTCCCCTCCGTGGAGGGGTGGCCCGCAGGGACGGGGTGGTTGATCGCAACGA
>JANMDR010000141.1:0-24093 GCA_031376425.1 Betaproteobacteria bacterium | reverse complement strand
AAACCACACCCAATAAGCTGGTACTCATATAGTCCGTTAGCCGAACACCAACACCTAAAACAGCCTTGGTTCGCGCCATGATTTGCTCCGTTGTGATGGAACAGGTATTATGGCATAAAATTATCTAAACGAACAGTATTGTGGCTAGGCTATATCGCACGCAAACCCTCGTTTGGTCTGTTTCTAACAGGCTTTATTCTCTATGCCCTTGACACTGCAATTTTTCTGCTGGCTGGCGACTGGATTGGTCTAGCCCTACACGGCTTAGCGTTATTCTTTTTGTTTAGCGGCTTAGTCAAAATTAAAGCATTGAATGCTTTGTAAAACGCGCTTTTGATAGCTTAAAGCTTCTCTATTTACAGCAACTTAAAAAGAGTTTCAAGCACTACAGCTTCACGCTCGGTACTAAGACCCGTTTTCAGGCTCCGTGGATTTACCACCATTTGTTGCTCATACCAAACCAAGGTATCTCGCACCGTTTCGATTAATGGTCTGTATGTTAGATCTGCAGCTGTCGCAGCGGCATTGCTGCGTCGATGCGCCCCAGCAAACTCGCCTTCACTTGGCAACCACACGGGTAAATCACTCCAAAAACGTACACCATTTTTCGCTAAAAATTCAGCACTTGCCTCATAAAATAGTGCGTCGCTTTGGGTTACTTCGCGAATACAGCTTAGTAGCGCGCCAACAGTCAGCACATAATCTGGCCCCTTAGCATTAAATATATTGGCGCTATTTGTACCCGCAGATAGGTCGTTTATGTGAGTATCCACAGTAGGTAAGCAATACAATTCTGCTAGGCGAATAGTCCACTGCGCCAAGTCACGCACATCAATAAACTGTAATGGATCACTAAGGGGCGGCACTAGCATTTTGCCACCCGCTTTCACCCGTACTGGCCAATAGGTGAAACGATCGGATTGATCGCCTGGCCCAACAATTAAACCTGGCCGAATGATGGTAGCGCAACCTGAAAAATGCTTTAGTACTTCGTCTTCACACAGCGCTTTCATCTCTCCATACAAAGACATATCCGCCGCAAGTTGTGCTGCTGTGATTGCCATCGCATCGGTCCCCGCGTAACGCAACCGCGGCGCAGCTTCATCTTGCCCAATGGCAACATCAGATGCGTATACGGAAGTGGTAGAAATAAAAATATAATGTCCAACCTGCCCCTTCAATACCGCTGCCGCATCGCGCACCCAATGCGGCACACGCGTGGGGGTATCAATGCAGACATCCCAAGTTCTACCGCGTAATGCAGTGTAATCGTTAGCAGCGCGATCGCCAGTTAGCACCTCCACCGCAGCGGGAAGATTTAGTTGCGTGCCACGATTAAACACCGTAACCCGATGCCCACGCGTTAAGGCATAATCAATTTGTGGTGAGCCGATAAAACCAGTGCCACCAAGAATTAAAATAGAACGTGGCGCAGTACTGGTCACATCAGACATATTTAACACTCTCAAAAAATTAGCAAATTTTATCATAGCATAAACTGGAGACGCCCTATTTTAGGGAATCTTCCGCCAATCAGCCAAAAATAATCCGTAAAATGACAGAATCAGCAAACATAGGTGTGCCTATGCGGTGGCGGTGTCAGCGGTACTATCAAGCAATCAAACAAAAAACGCACGCCTAGCTACGCCGATTGCTGCCTACCATTTCACCACGGTACCCCTGCACCGACTGCAGTCGCACTCATGCGTTCACGATACGCTGCGTTCGCCCTAGGCCTGCACAGCTACCTACAGGCCACATGGCATCCTCGCACGCGACCCACGCCTGCGATTGCCACACAACTCGATTGGATTGGCCTGACCGTCGTTCACCAAGAACTTACGGACGACACGCACACCAAGGTAAGTTTTATCGCACGTTATCGGGCAGATGGGCGTGTATATCGACTAATCGAAACGAGTCGCTTTGAACGCGAAACTGGTGACGATGGCTTGTTGCGGTGGTTTTATGTGGACGGAATTTCTAGCTAAGAATACGTCGTGGCCTGCTTCATTTTCCGGCATCCGTTGGCTTGACGGATGCTGGTTCTGCCGCTTTTGCAGAAATCACCTCGGGTTCAAGTTGCTTAGTGCTCACGAAATACTTGTACGCGCCCCACATTGAAAGCAATCCCGCAACCATCGAGCCAATGGAAAGCAAGTAAATACCAGTGTCTTGGGAGCTGGTTGCCATCACCGTGAATGCGCCACCACACAACGTCATCAATAAGCCACAAATACCGAAGATCGCGACGAGTACTGCGATGATTACTTTGACTGCAGTATTCATATTTTTTCCTTTTAAGTTTTGCATTGGCGTTGTGATTACTCGCCGCTATACCACTAGCCCCGTCACCGCTATGTCTACTATTACGTCTACCGTTAAAAAGTACGCGCGCTGTTAGCTGAGTTCCCTATCATTTAAGTCGTTAAGTTTTTGATTGGGACTACTTTTTTCGTTGGCACCGTCACCCCAAATAATACATCTTGCTCATCCCGCCGCTGCGCAAGTATTACTTTTTTATCGTCGCGATACAATAAATTAAACGATTCAAACGGGATGATGCGCCCATCAGTTTGCACGATATGTACGCAGGATTTTTTCATTGCTCGCACATCAAAATTTACTGCGTCCATGAATGCCATGATGAGCACACGAAACACATTTTCATAGGCGATGTTTGCGGGCGCGTCAATATTTGGCAAACAGCACATAAGCGATGATAAGCAATTAGCTTGATCTTCGGGGCTTAAATTCGTCGCAAAAAGCTTGAATACTTCGGCCTTCAATGCAGCGTCAGACTCAAATACTATGGTGTTGCGTGGACCTGCCAGTAGGGCTTCTGCGCCTACAAAACGGGTAAGCGGCGCAATGCCATTGGCACTTTTTAACGCATAGGCCATTGACAGTGCATCGGGGTTACACGGCACAGGCACAATATCGGCTGGCACAAACAAGGTGGATTGGTCTAATATTTTTTGCCTTACTTCTGTCAACGTAAGCCGTTCATTTTTAGGCGTAACACCGTCAGTACGCCCCGCAAACTGCATCGGCTGTAAGGTGACACCACGCACGCACGATTGCTTGGCGGCGTATTCAATCACCGCGCCAATTTCATCATCGTTTACCCCTTTGGCGATAGTCATAACCAAGGTTGTGGCAACGCCTGCACGATTTAAATTTTCCAGTGCTTCACTGCGCACCCGCCGCAGATCAGCACCACGTAGGGTAATTAGCGCATCACGTTGAAAAGAATCAAACTGCAAATACACTTCAAAACCAGGTGCATACAGCGCTAATTTCTCAGCAAAGCCCACTTCTTGAGCGATGCGAATGCCATTGGTGTTGAGCATTAAATGCTTGATGGGGCGGCGTTTTGCAGCGTCTAGCACACTAAAAAAATCAGGATGGGTGGTGGGCTCGCCACCCGATATTTGAACCACATCTGGCTCGCCCTCGTTGGCGACCACCGCATCAAGCATACGCTCGATGGTAGCCAAGCTGCGATATTCCTGCCGCGTAGGACCAGAATCGGCATAGCACACTGGGCACGCCAAGTTACAGTGATCCGTGATTTCAATAATTGTTAAGCAAGAATGCTGCATATGATCGGGGCACAAGCCGCAATCATAGGGGCAACCCCAATTGATTTCAGTGTTAAATTTAAGCGGCATTTCCGGTGGCTTGATATACGTTTCACGCCCCGACCGCCAGTAAGCAGCATCCGTTGCAATTAACACTTTTGATTGCCCGTGTTCAGGACAACGCTTATGCATCCACACGGCATTGTCTTGAATAACTAATTTGCCTTCAATACGCCGCAAACAATGTTCGCAAAGCGACACCGCATGGTCATAATACAAATAGGGGCGACTTTTTGCCATGACTACCTTAAGTTTAAACGTCGCTGCAACAAGCAAAAATAGCCCGCCGCACCAACTATTGCGGCCCATTGTATCGCTGTAAGGCCCATGTAAAGCGCGACAGGCAGCGTGCCGTCAGCGCCAATTCCAAACGGCGGTTTTAGAAACTCTAGCCCAAAACGAATAACGCAATAACTCGCTAAAAATGCCGCAAACCGTGCGCCTGAGACCATCCGCAATCGCCGCTGCCACCACACCATGGTCGCCGCCACCAACACCAGTATTATTTCGTAAAAGGCTGTGGGATGCCGCCCGATATCATCGCCGTAATTCCAAGCCCACGGGAGCGCCGTCGGACTGCCATAGGTGCCGTCCCACGTGCCTGAAAACTGACAACCCACACGACCCAACATCAGGCCTATTGCCAGCGCTGGCACCCATGGATCTCCTGTGGACGCACGCCAACCTACCAGATTTTTAGTGATTTCCACACCGATAGTACCGCCAATAAACCCACCTAAAACGGATTTCCCCCCCAGCCAAAGTGCAATATCCGATTGCAACATAAGTGCCGGCAAATGTTCTAGCACATGCAAGCCCTTGCTGCCCACCGCTGCACCAAAAATCGCACCTGCGAGCAGGCAAAAACGATCAACTGCGCGGAGCTTGATTGAGCCGGCTCTCGCGAAATGCCAGTACAGTCTGGCGGCGACAAAATAGGCGACGAGTTCGAAGGCTAGATGGACGTGATGGCTGGGGTAAGAATGCACTATTGACGTGTGACATGGCTAAGATTGGAAAACACAATACAAGAGTATCAGTTTAATATCGTTACACACGACCAAGCATCTTTTTGCCAATAAAAAAACCGCACAAACTGTGCGGTTTTTTGTTCAACACCTACCAACCTATAGCTTCGGCGGGAAGATATAGGCGGTCACCCCTGCTGGATAGCCAAAACTACCATCGAGAATATAGGCTTTCACGATATTTACCCAATGGTTCACTTCATTCGCATCGGTTGTCCATACGTGCCGGTTTATCGCGGCAAAATAAATCCGATAAAAAAGTACTGTACCAGCTACCGGCTTTTGAAATAAGTGACCCAGCGAACGCTTCAACTATTCCATAGTGTTACACCAAATTAAAAAACCCGCATCATTGATGCGGGTTTTAGATTTGCTATTTAAATTTAATCAAGGATTCGGCGGGAAAACGTATGCAGTCACACCCGGTGGGAAACCAATATTGCCCTCGTACACGTAGACTTTAATAACGTTAACTAAATAGTTTGCCTCGTTAGCATCGGACGTCCAAAGATGACGGCGAATGGCATCGTTATGAATGCGGAACAATGGTTGCGTACCGGTCACTTGATTTAAGAACACATAACCGTCTGCACCTGCTCCAGTATAGGAAACGCTTTGTAAGATTGTTAAGACGTAATACTCATTCGCATCATTAGTCCAAATAGAACGGTTTTGCGATGGAATGATAATTTTATAGTACGGCAACGCTGCGACACCGTCTATGGTTACCGGATTGTCATGAATGCGCATCGATACTTTATCGCCCTTCCAAACAGCAGAGTCTGCTGCTAGCGCGTTATACTCAGAGAGGCTTAACGTATAGTAATGGCTGTTGTTGTTAGCCCGGTATAGGCGATAGCGATCAATTTTTTGCGCAGCGGCCGATGCAAACACCGACGTATTAACACTCGCAATCGGACTTGTTGGGCCTCCGGCTGGCGTTACGGTAGCAGTCAGCGTTTTCTCTCCGGCAGCGCTTGGTCGCACCACCACATTACGCACCGCCGTGGCTCCTACGCCTAGCGCCGGTATCGTACAGTTGACTGTAGTTGCCGTACTGGTACAACCTGTCGTCACCCAAATCAACGGTGAATTGGTTGGCAAGGTGATCACAAGTGCACTTTCACCAGCAACTGCAGTAGTCGTATTATTGGTAATGGTTAAGGTGTATACCAAATCACGCCCTGCAGCGGTGCCTGGATTCGCATTAAGCGGGTCAGCTTTTGCGCTCACTGTCACGCCAGCTAATGCGATAGCATCTACGGCTGCTTTTGCATCCAAAATACCATAGCCCCAACGGTAGTTAGGCGCTGCAGGTACGTCAGGAGTGGCGGCGTTGAAGGTTGGCAAACTAGTAGTAAAGCTATTGGTTTGCACGTTTTTAAAGAGTAACTCTTTAACCTTCTCTGGCGTGAGTTTTGGGTCTTTTTGCAGCATGAGTGCAATAGCGCCAGTTACGTGCGGCGTGGCCATGCTGGTGCCGTTATAAGCGACTCGGGTACCGTCAGCTTCCACGGTGTCAGGGTTGTCGGGTTTTTTGGCATCAAAACCTAAAGCGGCCATAATCATGGCGCCAGGTGCCGCAATTTCTGGCTTCATGATCGGTGGGCACTTTGATAGATTTGAGCAATCACGGCGTGGACCACGACTACTAAAATTTGAGAGGTCAGTTAGTGGACCATGTGAAGGATTTTGCGTGAACGGGCCAGCTGCGGTTTCCCAACTATAGTTGGTATTATACGATCCCACTGAAATATTGCGCGTGGCAGTGGACGTATCGGTAAGAATACCTGGGGTTTCGGTATAGTCGATGTTAGTGGTGAACACCAGCCCGTTTGAGTCTTCTGCGCAAATCATGGAAAATGGAGTGTTTGCGGCGCTCACTTCATCGCCACGAATGCTGATTGTCCAGCTACCGACGGATGCAGCTTGGTTAGTCGGCACATTTAACGAGACAAAAATTTGGCGATCATCGTTAGTTGCGTTTATGCCGCCGGATGTAATATCTAAGCGACCGCAAGCAAGTGAATAAGATTTAAACTCACCCGCTGCTAAAAATTCGCCTGTGTCGCAGTTTGGGCCGGTGATCCGCACTGAATATTTATTAGAGCCTGGATACCACATTTCTAAACGTTGCGAGCGCGTAACAGTAGGTGCCCATGTAAAATTTACGGCCTTAGTTTCGCCTGCCGAAATAGTCCCTAGTGCACGAATTTTATCGCCACCTTCATTACCCGCTGCTGCTGCAATAATGACGCCTGGCCCACCTGCGTTAGACATCGCCCGCTCAAAATTAGAAGTACCATCGCGTGCGCCAAAATAGGAACCAAGACTAAGATTAATCGCCAGTGGTTTGTTAGCGGCTGCCGCCTTCGCTTTCATCCAGGTAATGGCGTCTACTACCGCGTCGCTCGCGTTCACACCACCGCCAATCGAGTTTGCTGCCAGAATATCGGCTTCAGGTGCCATACCGACATATCGATAGGCTGGTTTGCCATTACCCGTTTGCTGACCGTTACCCGCTGCAATACCGCCAACGTGCGTACCATGATTACCAGTAGACGGTTGCGCACAGGCTCCAACCGCGCCACGGGCTTTGCTTAAGCTCGCCGTATCGCATTCACCGCCGTAGGTAAATCCACTAGGTACTGGACCCGATGCACCGGATTCACGCTGATCCCATAACGCTAAAAGGCGTGAGGTGCCATCAGTTTTACGAAAATCTTGGTGAGTAAAATCGAGGCCATCATCGACAATTCCGACAATAACGCCTTTACCGGTAAAACCGCCTAAGTTAGGCGACGTGCCGGTGCGTAATTGTGGTGCTTTAGTAGCTGGAACGCTAGCATTCAACCGCTGCGGGATAAATTTTACAGCCTCAACATACACCACATCACTGAGTGCAGTCATGGCTTTCAAATTACTCAAAGGTACTTCTACCGCGGCAACGTCTCCAGAAATCGACGTTACTCGTGCACCTAGTGCCTTAATACTAGCAACACCGTCACCGGTAAAACGCACTAAGGTGCGCACTGTGGGGGTAATGCCATCCGCCGCCGTTTCAACAAAGGCGCGATCATAGAGTTCAAGTTTGCTCAAACCCTTAGCCGACATTAAGGGCATGAGCTGCGCGTCATACTTTTGCAGAGCGGGAGCTGGCGTTGCTGCATTCGCCAACGAGGATACAACCGCCGCGCCGAGTGTGGTTATAAATACTGAAAGAAAACGACTCTTTCCAACCAATTGATTTTTATCCATATGAGTCTCCTAAAATAGAGTTTTTTGTTAGTCCTACCTACTAAACGATAAAAATGCGCTAAAACTATCATCCACCAAAAATATTTTATTATTAAATCAAAAAAATCACTCCAGTGCTGTTCTACTGCAATGGAGAACTATTGAATTATGCAACCAGTCGCATTTTACGACACAATTACGACAAAATCATTAAGGGCTCAACCAAAATTGTGTACCTTGGCCGCAAACCCAGCTTCAGTCAACACACGCACAATTTCTTCAACATGCTTATGGTTTTTTGTTTTTAGTACGAACTCAACTTCAGTCGATTGCACGGGTAAATTGGTAAACGCCCGTTGATGGTGTACCTCTTCAATGTTTGCATGAGCAGCTGCGAGTAGCGCAGTAATTTTAGCAAGTGAGCCTGGCAAATCACGCAACTCCACTTTAAGTCTTGTCAGCCGCCCCGCCCGCACCATGCCGCGCTCGATTATCTCGGCCAAGATCAGTGGATCAATATTGCCACCGCATAACACTAAGCCCACATGGCGTCCCGCAAACTGGGCACGGTTATGCATTAACGCGGCAAGGGATGCGGCACCCGCACCTTCGACCACTGTTTTTTCAATCTCCAGCAACATTACGATAGCTTCTTCAATATCGCCCTCATCAACTAGTAAAATATCTTCTACCAGTGCGCGGGTAATTTGCAAGGTTAGTTCGCCCGGCTGCTTCACCGCGATACCTTCAGCGATAGTAGAGGGTCCATACACTGGATTACCACCCTTAATAGCGGCATACATAGACGGAAAGCGCTGGGTTTCTACGCCGATGATACGCAAATCTGGTTTGATCGCTTTGGCTGCAATACTCATGCCTGAAATTAGCCCACCGCCGCCGATAGCAATACAAAGCGTATCAATTTGCGGTTGTGCTTGCAGCATTTCGAGCGCAATGGTGCCCTGACCTGCGATCACACGGGCATCGTCATAAGGATGTACAAACACCAATCCGCGTTGCGCCGCTAGCTCAAACGCATGCGCTTTTGCATCATCAAAACTATCGCCAAATAACACCACTTGCGCACCGTGGCGCTCCGTCATATCCACCTTAACGTGCGGTGTATTGCGCGGCATCACAATCACTGATGGGATATTTAACCGCGTGGCATGATAAGCAACCCCTTGAGCGTGATTACCTGCGGACGCTGCAATAACGCCACTCTTACGTTCATTCGCGTCTAAAGAAATGAGTTTATTGAGTGCACCGCGCTCTTTAAAGCTGGCGGTAAATTGATGATTTTCAAATTTTAAGTAAACTTGAGCACCGGTAATTTCCGACAAAGTACGCGAATATTGGCAGGGTGTATTTTGAACATGCCCCAGCAGTGCTTTTTGCGCGGCCTCAATATCAGCAAGCGTAACTGGCAATTGATGATTCACTCAAGCCCCCAAAAAATCATATTCAATACTCGGTTTTTTACCACTCATTAAATCGGCTAAGGCACGCGATGAACCGCAGCCTTCCGTCCACCCTAGGGTGCCATGCCCCGTATTCAAATAAAGGTTCTTAAACTTTGCCGTGCGACCTATAAGCGGACAATTTGACGGCGTTGCCGGACGCAAACCCGTCCAATATTTAGGGTTATCATAATCCGCAGCACCGGGAAATAGTTCGCGCGCACGCTTTACCAGCGCCTCGCAACGCACCATGTTTAACTCAGTGTTGTAGCCAGCCAATTCCGCAGTACCGGCAATGCGCATACGCTCACCCACGCGCGAGAACACGATTTTATAAGCATCATCGGTCAAACTGACCGACGGTGCACCAGTGAAGCCTTTTGTGGAAAGCGTGGCGGAGTAACCTTTGGCTGGATACACAGGAATATTCACGCCTATTTTATTGAGCGTCAAGGTGCTATAGCTACCCAAGGCACAAACAAAAGCGTCTGACTTTACGGTTTCAACGGCTTGGTTTTTCTCAGCCAAAACCCGCACACTTACAACGCGATCACCTTCCGTGTTGATGGCTTCAATACTCGTTTCATAGCGAAACTGCACGCCAGCTTTTTCACACAGCTTGGCGAGCTCTACGGTGAATTTATACGCATCACCCGATTCATCGTGCTCAGCATAAAACGCCCCCACCAATTGACTGCGGATATGCGCCAAGGCGGGTTCTATCTTTACAGCCGCATCAGCAGAAATTTCTTCTCGTTCAATACCAACCTCGCGCAATACCGCCGTAGCACCGCAAGCGTTTTTGTATTCTTTTTCATCGGTATAAAACTGCAAAATACCTTTGGTTAATTGATCGTAATCCATACCCGTTTCGTCACGCAGCTCTTTTAATGATGCGCGGCTATAAAGACCCAAATTAACCATTTGCTCAATATTATGACGATAGCGCGCACTGGTACATTCGCGCAAAAACAATAAACCCCAGGATAATTGATGCCAGCTTAATTTAGGTCGGAACAGCAGCGGTGCATCTGGCTTAAATAACCATTTAAGCACTTTAAACGGTGCACCCGGTGCTGCCCACGGCTCGGATTGCGAAACGGAAATTTGCGCACCATTGGCAAAGCTAGTTTCAAGTCCTGCTGCGGGTTGGCGATCAATCACGATGACACTATGCCCGAGCTTTTGCAGATACCACGCGGTCGTCACGCCCAAAATACCTGCGCCTAGTACTGTTACTTGCATATTTTTTTCCTCATTAAAATTGCTCGCGCGGCATTAGTTTCGAAAATGGCCTATATAAAATGCCAAAGTGCAAGTGCGACGCGTCAAATTTAGATTTTAGTTAGTACAATTTTAACGCATTCGCAAGGCCTAGCCCGAAACCCGTGCTAATCTAATAGGATTGCTCAAACAGAAATTTGCCGTGGATCCTGTCGTTTTATTCTTCTTGCTCGGTGTAGCCGCACGGCTCGCCAAATCTGATCTCAAGCTGCCTGAAGCGTTGTATGAAACGCTATCCATCTATTTGCTGTTAGCCATCGGATTAAAAGGTGGTGTTGAGCTTGCCAGCCAGCCGCTGCTACAGGTTGCACCACAGGCCTTTGGCGTAATTATCATGGGCTGTGCCCTCCCGTTACTGGCGTTCCCAATTTTACGCCGCCTTGGGGGGTTATCGCAGGCCAATGCCGCCTCTATTGCTGGGCATTACGGCTCTGTTAGCGTGGTGACGTTTGCCGTAGCATCGGCTTATTTAAGCAAAAGCGGCATTATCTTTGAAAGTTACATACCCCTTTTTGTTGCCCTACTAGAGGTACCTGGCATTGTAGTTGGCATTTTGCTGGCGCGGATGAATCAAAATCGCGACATTTCTTGGGGTGCATTAGCGCACGAGATTTTTCTAGGTAAAAGCGTAGTGCTGCTAGGCGGCGGATTACTCATCGGTTGGGCCTGTGGCGCACAGGGGATCAATCCCATGCGTGGATTATTTTTTGATTTATTCAAAGGCGTACTAGCTTTATTTCTGCTGGAAATGGGCTTGGTGGCCGCAAGTAGAATCGCTGATTTGCGCCGTGCCGGCACTTTTTTATTGGGCTTTGGCATCATCGTGCCGATTTTATTTGCCATGATTGGCGTTGGCGTTGGACGCGCAATTGGGCTCAGCGTGGGCGGCACAGCACTCATGGGCGCACTAGCAGCAAGTGCCTCCTATATTGCTGCACCCGCCGCCATGCGTATCGCCATACCAGAAGCTAACCCTACACTATCTATCGGTGCCGCATTGGGCATTACCTTTCCGTTTAATATCACTCTGGGCATACCGTTGTACCTTCATTTTGCGACATGGCTCGAACAAGTATTGCCGCGCTAACCGTATATTTACCTTCATGCAAACATTCGATAAAAAAATCCTCGTCATCATCGGCGAATCAGCGCTTGAAAAGTTCTTAGTACGCGACATCAAGCCCTTCGGTGCACATGGCTATACCGTGATGGATGTGCGCGGCGGCGGCGAGCATGGCACACGTGAGGCTGACTGGGAAGGCAATCGCTCCATTCGCATGGAAGTAATTTGCACGACAGATGTTGCAGAGCGGATTGCCGAACATGTACTCAATAAATACTGCGCAAATTTTTCAGTGACGATGTTTTTAGCCGATGTTTCTGTGCTGCGCCCTGAAAAATTTTGAGTAATTCTTTGCAAGTTGGGCTATGCATTTCCAGTCATAAACGATGAGTGCTCTGGCGCTAATTTTGGTGGTATGTGCCGCCATGCTGCATGCGTGTTGGAACTATCTGCTTAAAACCAGCGGCGGCGGTATCGGTTTGGTTACCTTAGCTTCAGGTATCAGTACGGTATTGCTTACGGCACCGGCAATTTACATTATTTTTGGCACGTCTTACACGCCAAAATGGTCGCATTTCGGCATGATTTTGGGCTCGGCTATTATCCACTCTTTCTACTCAGAAATGCTTGATCGCATGTATCGTTCCGGTGGTGACTTATCGGTGGTATATCCCTTAGCGCGCGCTACCGGTCCCTTGCTCACCATCATTGTTGCCTGCACTTTCTTTAACGAAACCATGAGTGCCATAGCGGCTGGGGGTGCCATATTAATAGGCATCTCCGCGCTATTACTAACAGGCGACCCGAGAAAGTTACGCGACCCTGCCGCCGCTAAAAGTATCAAATTCGCGCTCATCACCGGCGCACTTATCGCCTGTTATACCGTGTGGGATAAACAAGCTGTGGCGGCATTTTTGATTGCGCCTATTGTGTTTGATTGGGGTGCAAATTTACTACGCGTATGCATGCTACTTCCCTACGCCGCCAAACGCGACCCCGGTGGCATGAAAGCCGCATGGCAAAATCAGCGTCGCGCGGTGCTCGGCGTAGCGATTATGGGACCACTCGGCTATATTTTGGTGCTGTATGCAATGCAAATGGCACCGATAAGCTATGTCGCCCCCGGGCGTGAGTTATCGATACTTTTTGCCGCCCTGTTAGGCACAACCCTGCTCGGAGAAAAAGACCGCAAACGTAGATTATTCGCGGCTTGCGGCATGGTGGTGGGGTTTGCAGGTTTGGCAGTGGGATAGTTGAAACAAGCGTGCGTATTATCCGGTACACTATTGCTAAACCTATGTAATTAAGGGCTTAAAATGAACGTAGACCCAGAAGCACTGCTGCCCTACGCGAGAAAATACGTGTGGTGGAAAACACCGGAAGATGCCATTGCCTATCCACAAAAAGTCATTGCCCAAGTAATGAATATTGGCGAATACGATGATGTCTTAACGCTTACCGACTTGGTAGGCGAAGTTGCATTACGCGGCGTAATTGAAACCGCAGAAATCGGACAATTTAGCCCGAAATCATGGCACTTTTGGCACTATCGACTAAACTTGGCCGAGCTGGACTGTGTGCCGCCGATGCCGGTGCGACGGATTGAGTAGCCGATTGAATTTCCGGACGGGAACCCAACAGAAGCGAGGGAATTCCGAAAATCAGCGTTAACTTCAATCGCGGAGAAGTCTGAATTTACTAAAACCGTAGGATGCAATGACCGCAACGCTGATTGCATCCTACGGGTGACAGAGATTTGTAACCTAGCGCACTCTACCAAAGTGTGCTTGCGTCTTCAAGGAGCGGTGATAAAGCTAATAAACCGCTTTCCACGATCAGTTGTTCGAGATGCGATCATTCCAGCACCGGTCATTGTAACATGCAGAAACTGACCCTGACTAAACAGCCCATCTGCCTGTAGGTCCCTCACGATTTGATCATACGTTTCCCTCTGTCCACCCAGGTCAGGCAAGCAATGCTCAAGCACTGAAGCGCCACCACCCATTTTCCAACGGGGGTTATGGATATTATTGCGCTCCATCCACTGTACCGGTTCATTTAGTACCGTTAGTACGCGGAGGTGCCAAGGTGTCAGTTGATCGATAAGCCGCACAAAAATCATTTGCTCATCTTCTTGTGGAGGATTTGGTAAAGCTGAATTTAGAACTGCATTTCTCAAAGCATCCAATTTTGCTTGTTGATGGTTACGCATTGCAATTTGAGAAGTTTGCATGACCACGGTGATGAACGCATCATTTGTAGCAAGTTTTTCTGGTGTGCACTCTTTTACTTGGCGCTGAACTTCGTCGAGTACGTCCGCTAAACTTTGCATCCAAGCTTCTTTTCTTTTATCAAGAGGCGAAGAAAAAAAATTTTCAAACAATACTTGAAGCGGTCCGCCAGCAGTTGGGATCGCGGAGACGATCGCACGGCCAAACTCTCGCGCAAAGTCTCCATTGGACTTATCAGTAGGGAATTTATCCATCTATCGGTTACCTCATCTTTAGGCAAATTTAGCACCAAATGTCCTACTATAAGACACTGGTATTTACGATCGCTCCCTGCACATGAAGATTACGCCACGTCCATTTCCCTATTCATATTACTTTCGCGTAATGATTTAGCGATTGGAACCATTCGTTGTACAGAGTATCACTGGGGTCGCTGATCTTAACTCCTACCGCTTCGCAATCACAAACACAAAATCCGCAGCTGTTTCAACGCTAGAAATTAATGCGTTACCCGTTTGTTTGCAGAACGCGGCAAAATCTTTAACCGAGCTTGGGTCGGTGGCGACTACTTTTAGAATTTGGCCAGACTCTAATTCTGATAACGCTTTTTTAGCGCGTAAAATTGGTAAAGGACAATTTAAACCCTTTACGTCGATTTCTTTGGTGATGTTTACGGTTTCAGTCATTACAATTCTCAATCTTTAAGTTAAACAAATGCGCTGCAATTAAGCTAGTTTAGCAGCCTTTAATGTTATTTAAAGCAATACATCGCCAGCATTTTTCGCCTCGTCTGCGGCCACCGCATCACGGTTTTCTTCCTGCTGCAATCGCCACATTTGCGCGAACTTCGTGTTTTGCGCCATGAGGCTTTCAAAATTACCGCGCTCAATAATGCGTCCAGCTTCCATGACTAATATTTCATCGGCATCTACTATTGTCGATAAGCGATGCGCGATAACCAAGGTGGTACGGTCTTTGGCGATTTCGCGTAGCTCGGCTTGAATGGCTTTTTCCGTGTTGGAATCGAGTGCGGATGTGGCTTCGTCAAAAATGAAAATAGCGGGATTTTTAAGCAAGGTGCGGGCAATAGCCACGCGCTGTTTCTCGCCGCCCGAAAGTTTTAAGCCGCGCTCGCCCACTGTGGATTCAAACTTATCTGGTAGAGCTTCGATAAAGTCCAACACATGGGCACGGCGGGCAGCTTCAATTACATCCTCTCGACTGGCTTCTGGTGCGCCGTAAGCGATGTTATAGAAAATACTGTCATTAAAGAGCACTGTATCTTGCGGCACGATACCCAACGCTGCACGCAAACTTGATTGGGTAACGTCGCGAATATCTTGGCCGTCGATTAAAATTCTGCCACTTGCAATCGGTGGTGCACTGTCTTTCATCCCAACGTCATAAAAACGAAACAGGAGACGTGAAAGGGTTGACTTACCCGCACCACTCGCGCCCACCACGGCAACGGTTTTGCCAGCAGGTACGGTAAAGGAAATATCGTGCAAAATTTGCCGACGGCCATCGTAGCCAAAATTAACCTTATCGAACTCGATTGATGCGCCTTGCAGCTTTATTGCTGGCGCATTGGGGCTATCTTGAATTTCTCTATTTTGCGCCAACAGGCCAAACATCTTTTCCATATCGGTCATCGCTTGTTTAATTTCGCGATACATTACGCCTAAAAAATTTAGCGGAATATAAAGCTGAATCAACAAGGCATTTACCATCACCAGATCACCCAAAGTCAGTTGCTTTGCCACAATACCTTCCGCTGCACGCCACATAAGTAGAGTTACCGCCGTGGCAATCACCATGCTTTGCGCCCCGTTTAACAGCCCCAGAGACACTTCTGTTTTAGTGGCCGCCGCCTCGTAGCTTTGCAAATTTTTATCGTAGCGCTTGGCTTCAAATTCTTCGTTGCCGAAGTATTTTACGGTTTCATAATTTAGCAACGAATCAATGGCTTTGGTGTTGGCTTTAGAATCAATTTCATTCATCTGCCGCCGATGTTTAGTGCGCCATTCGGTGATGCTGATAGTGGTAAAAATATACAGCGCAATGGCACACAAGGTGATGATAACGAACCATTTATCAAACTTGGCTGCCAGCAACAGCGTGACCAAGGTAATTTCGAAAATAATCGGAATCACGCTAAACAACATATACGACATTAAGGTAGAAACACCCCGCGTCCCACGCTCAATGTCACGGGTAACACCACCCGTTTGCCGATCAAGATGGAAACGTAACGATAACGCGTGAAGATGGCGGAATACCTGCAGCGCAATACGCCGCATCGCCCGTTGTGTTACTTTTACAAACACCACATCGCGCAGTTCAGCAAATAAGGTGCTTGATAGTCGCAGCAGACCATAGCCCACTAGCAAAGCAATAGGTACCACCAACACGGCGCTAGCAAGATCAGCGGGTTGATTGAGTGCGTCAACAATTTGCTTCATGATCAGCGGCACGCTGATATTAGCGAGCTTGGCGCAGATTAGCAAACCCACTGCCAACACAACCCGCCACTTAAAGTCAGCTAGGTAGGGTAGCAGCGTTTTAACGATGGGAAACTTGGGTACGGCTGGTGCGGCAGTAGCGGCAGTAGCACTAGCACTAGCAGCCGTGGAAACCGCTGGGGCAGAAGGATTTGAAGTATTCATAGCCTCATTATCCTCCAAACCGATGGCGCGTCACAAACTCAATCACACACAACTTTAAAATAGCGTGAAGACGACTTAAATACGGGCATCTTCGATCATAAATTACTTCTTAAAAATAGCCGATGCACCAGAGGCAAAAAATACCCCTATCGTAATAATGACAATACCGACGCAATCGATCAATGTCGGCACTTCCCCCAGCAAGGGAATCGCCGCCAACATCGCCGCTACCGGTACTAGCGATGCAAAACTTGCCCCCAGGGATGCACCTAAAATTTCTACTGCGCGGGCGTAAGCAATCATCGAAATAATACTTACAAACACGCCTTGAAATAGGGTTTGTATCACCAAAGTGCTTAATGGTGCTGCAGCCAAGTTATGTGGCAAAAATAGCACGTAAATGGGTAAATAAAACACTGCTGATACCACCGCCACCATAGCCGTAGCGTGCAGTGCCGATAATCCCGATGCCCGCAAGGCATTGGTATATGATGCCCAGCAAATAGCGGCGCACAAAAATAACAAATGCCCGCGCCAATAGCCTTGCGCCATCATGTTAGAAAAATCGGCTAAACCCACACCAAGTAAAAAGGCAATGCCCACGGGAATCAGGCACAAGCCAAAGCGTCGCGCATTTGAAATTTTCTCGCCCAAAAACAGCATAGAAATAATCGCCGCCCAAAGCGGCATGGTGCCCGGAATCAGCGCCCCACCATGCCGTGCCGGTGCAAAGCCCAAGCCGGATGAAGCAATCAATACATAGGGCACACCAGCACCAGCGCAAATAATCAAAAATTTTGGCCAACCAATTTGCGCGATCGGAAAGCCATATTTATAAGCCAAAGGCGCTAAAATCAAGCCTGCGCAAGCGAATCGCAAAGCCGTGATGTCATAGGCGTTTAAATTGGTGGTCACACCAAATCTGGTGAGCAAAATCCAACCCACCCAAATTGAAATTGCGCCTATTCCCCAAGCGGCACCGCTTAAATAGGTGGCGCGGGAAAGTGTTATGGTATTTTTTGTTGTCATTATTTAAAGGTGTAAGCGCTTGATTGTACGTTACATCAGCGCGACAATACCCGCATCTACCCTAAATCCTAGCCGTTTTTCGCGCCGTAACTTCAATTTCAATCTTCATTCTAGGATCAGCCAAGCCCGCTGAAAACATCGTGGCGTCGGGGACGATGTAAGTCACGCGCACGATGTCGGCCAAGGTAGCGCCTGCCTCATGCAGTGCGGCGGATACATTATGCAGCGCCTGCTCAGTTTGCACCACGATATCATCGGAAATCGTCATGGTTTTGTAGTTAAAACCCGTGGTGCCGGACACAAATATAAAATCATCATCTACTACCGCACGCGAATAGCCAATTTGCGCTTCGAAGCTTGAGCCGGAGCTAATTAATTTTCGCACTGATTGATTCACTCATGACAATATTAAGTATGGATTAAGCGACCGCCACCGAATGACCAATTTTCCCAAGTGGTTTCTTTAAAGCAAACCATCACATTTTCGGTGTTGTGGCCAGCATTGGTTAAACCTGTCATCAACTCCTCCAAAAATTTCTTTTTAACTTTTACCGACCTACCTACCGACCATAATATTTCGATAAGCACAAAGTCATTATTGCGCTCGCTTGTTAAATCAGGATAGGTAGCGTCAAATCGGAAATCATCGGGTTCTAGCTCAATGGCACGCTGAAATTTATCTGTTGCGGGTACACCCGTTAAAACCAGCGCGGCGTGAACCGCATCAAAAACGCCAGCTTTGAACGCTGTAGATTTGCCCTTGCGCAACGTGATGGTGATGAGAGGCATGTTTGGCTTTCATATTAAATTAACCAAGCGGTAGTTTACAATCAAAGCTCTGAGTTTTTTGTGAGCGCACAAAGTGCCTGAAACTGCAATTGCTAAACCGTACAAAACCCCTATTTCTACCTTAGTGGTAATTTATTGCGTGGCGGATTCACGCATTGAGGTACTCCTGCTTGAGCGCGCTGATCGCGGCTATTGGCAAAGCGTAACAGGCAGCCAAGACCTAGGCGAAACCATCACGCAAACGGCTGCACGCGAGGTGGGTGAAGAAACGGGGCTTGACGCCAGCACCTATATTTTGCACGATTGGCAGCAAAGTAGCAGCTATGAAATTTACCCTATCTGGCGGCACCGCTATGCACCCGATGTGTCGCACAATACCGAGCATGTTTTTAGCTTGGAAGTGCCCTCGCGCGTGCCGGTGCGCTTGGCACCGCGCGAGCATTTGCAATCAGTTTGGCTAAGCGTTGATAAAGCGGCTAACCTATGTTTTTCGGCGAGCAATCGCGATGCTATTTTAGCCTTACCGTCGCGGCATGCCGCGTGGCACACAGTGTAGCAGCCACGCGAATAGCAAAATGACAAAGAAAGCTCCCAATGAGCCGCTTATTTTAAATGTAGCCACTTACAATCTGCATAAGGGATTGTCGCTATTTAACAAGCGCTTAATTGTGGACGACGTACGGCACCATCTGCATAATTTAGCACCCGATTTAGTGTTCCTACAAGAAGTGCAAGGCCACCACACCACGCAGGCAGTACGCTTTGAAAATTGGCCGAAGCATGGCCATCATGAACATATTGCAGGCGGGCGATGGCAGCACACCGCATACGGCAAAAACGCCAACTACGACGCTGGACACCACGGCAACGCCCTACTTTCAACACATCCAATTTTGCGTTGGAAAAACCATGATGTATCGCATCACCGGTTTGAAAATCGTGGGCATTTGCACGCCAGTATCGCCGTTCCCGGGTTGGCGCTACCGCTGCACACTGTGTGTGTGCATTTAGGTTTGCTGGCAAGCAGTCGCGAGGCGCAAATTAATAGCCTAATTCGTCAGCTAAAGCGCAAAATTGAAGTCAATGCCCCCCTCATTATTGCCGGTGACTTTAATGACTGGCGGGGTGAAAAAAGCGGCATTAGTGCGCGGTTGGAGGCCGAACTTGGCCTTCAGGATGCCTTCGCTATTACTCACGGTAATACGGCTGCAACGTTCCCGGCATTTATGCCTATGCTGAAGCTGGATCGTGTATACACCCGTGGTTTTGAAGTACAAAGCGCGGAGCGGCTGGCTAATAACTCTAACCACAAGCATTGGCAACATTTGTCTGACCATGCGGGGCTGCTGGTGCGCTTGTGCGCTAAAAAATCGACGCTTACGAATGCTCAATAAATCTATCATTGCGACACGCGCGGCAGCGGTGCCTTTGGTGGGCGGCAACAAGGTGCGCCTACTTGAAAACGGTGCTGATTTTTTCCCAGCCTTACTCAGCGCCATTGATAACGCATCTGTAGAAATTCGACTAGAAACCTATATATTTTTTAACGATGTCACCGGCGTTGCGGTGCGTGATGCACTCACCAAGGCGGCAGCACGCGGCGTGCGGGTGCACGTGCTCACGGATGGCATTGGCTCGCGCGCCCTATCAACAGACTTCTTCGCGTCTTTAAAAGCAGCCAGCGGTGAGCTACAGGTATTTAGACCAGATAAAAAGCTATTAGCATTAAATCGTAACCGCTTACGGCGCACGCACCGCAAGCTTATTGTTATAGATTCTAAAATCGGCTTTATAGGTGGAATAAATATTATTGATGATCTGACTGAATCACTTTCAGAACATCCGCGCTTCGACTACGCTGTGCAAGTGGAAGGCCCCGTATTGGAGCCCATTCGCGCTGCGATGCTCAGGCTTTGGCGCAGTGCCAGCGGCCTTGAGCGCCTGCAAGCTAAATTAAAGCGGATAAAAAACGCCACCACGGAAGCGCAACTCAATGCGGCAGTTTTAGCGCCGCCGATCACAATCAGTAACGTTGGCGACACCTTAGCCGCCTTTATTGAACGCGACAATGTACGTCACCGCCGAAAAATTGAACGTAGTTATTTGTTGGCATTCTTAACCGCAAAAAAATCCATATTAATCTGTAATCCTTATTTTTTACCCGGTCGCAAGCTCCGTCGCGCTTTACGTCGCGCTGCAAAACGTGGCGTAAAGGTAACGATTTTATTACAGGGCCTACCCGATCACCCCCTTCTCAAGCTCGCCACAGAAGCCCTTTATACGCAGCTCTTGGGCGTAAACATTGTCATTGCGGAATACACCAAAAGTATGCTGCACGGAAAAGCCGCAGTAGTGGACGACGAATGGTCAACAGTCGGTTCTAGTAACTTGGACCCATTTAGCTTGTTTCTAAATCGCGAAGCCAATATTGTTATTAAGGATGTGCAATTTGCTGCGCAGTTAAGCGCGTCGATTCATCGTGCAATTAACCAAGATTCAATGTTGGTTAACCCTGACAAATGGGCTAAACGTAATTTATGGCAGCGCGCAAAGGCATGGCTGGCATATGGCTTATCGCGGGTGATAGGCAGAACGATTGGTATCATCGATTGAGTATAGTGACGACTATTCCATTTCTACTCATATACCCCTAACCAACAAAAAGACCTACTCAGGCTCGACTAAAAATCTCTCTACCGCCGCGCATCGCATCAATACGCTCCATCAGCAAATCCACATCTGCAGGATTATGAGCAAAATTTAAGTTCTCAGTATTTACAATCAGCAAAGGTGCTGCATCATAAGTATAAAAAAACTGGGTGTAAGCCGCTGAAAGAGCGCTTAAATATTCTTCGGTTATTGTTTTTTCCATCATCCGTGCGCGCGTTTCGATACGGCGCATTAGGGTATCAACAGATGCTTGCAGCACGATCACTAAATCAGGTGTTGGGGTACGTGGTTTTAGATGGTTGTAGAGTTGCGTATAAAGCGAAAACTCCTGATCGTCTAAAGTGAGTTTGGCGAACAGCGGGTCTTTTTCAAACATATAATCCGCCACGATAGGTCTAGCAAATAAATCTTGCTGCGCTAATGCGCCGAGTTGGTTAGCGCGTTGGAACAAGAAAAACATTTGCGTGGCTAAAGCATGACGTGCCATGTCGCGATAAAACAGCGGCAAAAAAGGATTTGCGGCTGGGTCTTCTTTTAGGGTGTCCGCGTTCATACGCGCAGCAAGCTCACGCGCAAGGGTAGATTTACCTGCCCCAATCGGTCCTTCTATCGCTAAAAATTTAGGTTTCATACGACTGATATTATCTTTGGGATACTAGAATATAGGGCGTCTTCAGTCAATTTCAGGATAGTTTGTTCAGCACTTGCGGCGGTTTTCATAAACGCATCCAGCAGCGCTGCAACGGATTGCCCGTTCACCATTGCATTTGGTGCAATTTCGGCAAGCGGCACCAGAACAAAGGCGCGTTGGTGCAGGCGCGGGTGCGGAATATGCAAATATTCCTCGTGCAATACGGTATCACCATAAACCAAAATATCGCAATCCAAGGTGCGCGGACCATTACGTTGCAATCTGCGGCGTTGATGCTCAGCTTCAATATGCAATAGTGCCGCAAGCAACGCTTGCGGAGTTAATGCGGTGCTAATTTGCACTACGGCATTCACAAACGCAGGCTGATCCGCATAGCCTACCGGTGCCGTTTGATACAATGAAGATTCCCGTACTTTATGCGTTTGCGGCAGCTTAGCAATTTCTTGCATGGCGCGATGCACTTGCTCAATGGGTTGCTCAAGGTTGCTGCCGAGCGCTATGAACGCGGTGTGCATAGTACCCAAGCTAACTTACCGCCACATTGCGAATCACTAGCCCTGCTCCGGCTTAAACTGTTCACGGTCGCGATTCTCTGGCGCTGCATAGTTTTCAGCCGAGACTATTTTGGCGCGTACATTAACCGTAGCCTCTGGTGCAATCGCTGCAGGCACCCCACCACTATTTTTACGGCCGCGACTACGTCGCTTCTTTGGCCTTGGCGATTCATCCGCCATGAGCATTTGGTTTTGCTCGTCTTCGGAGGCAAATTGAAATTTCTCCCACCAGTGGGCAATTTCAATATCAGCATCACCAACCTGAGCACGTAATTCATAAAAATCATAGCTAGCGCGAAAGCGCGGGTGTGCTAAAGTGCGAAACGCTTTGCCCTTCGAACGCCACGCAAATCGGGGCTGTGATGCCCATAGCTCTTTGATATTGGCATCTAAACGACGCGGCACCGCCAGCGATTTTCTTTGCGCATCCAGCACATCATCCATCGCCGTATGCAATGCCACCATGGGCAACTCACCCTTTGCTTCTAACTTTTCAGCACGGGGCATGACCTCATGCCAAAACAATGCCGCAAACAAAAACGCGGGCGACACGCTTTTATCTTGCGCAATACGCTCGTCCGTTCGCGCCAGCACAAGATTAATGAGCTTCATCGCCTGCGGATTATTGGCAGCTCGATCAACTATAGCAAACATACTACTTTGTAGTTGCAGCTCTTGCAGCTTTTTTAAGCATTTTACAGCGTCGCCTGATAGCAACATTTTCAGCGCCTCATCATAAATACGGGCGCTAGGCACATGCTGCAAAAGTGGCTTTAACTCAGCGATAGGCGCTTGCGTAGCCGGGTCAATCGTAAACCCTAACTTACCTGCCAAGCGGGCCGCGCGCAGCATTCGTACAGGATCTTCACGATAACGGGTTGCGGGATCACCAATCATCACCACGGTGCGTTTCTTAACGTCTGCAAAACCGTTAACGTAATCCCAAACGGTTTCATCGTGCGGATCATAAAACAGCGCATTCATGGTGAAATCACGCCGTACCGCATCATCCCCCATATTGCCGTAAACGTTATCACGCAATAGCCGCCCGTGTTCATCCGCGTGGGCTTTTTTATGGCGAAAATCATCGCCATATTTATCATCACGACCGCCACCACGTTGGTCTGGCCTACGGCGCGATGCCGACGCAGTTTCTGGTTCATCAGTTGATGTGACATCAGCAACATCAGCGCTATCATCGCTACCCGCGTCTTCAGCTTCGGGATGGTTGGCTCGAAACGTAGAAACCTCAATAGTTTCTTGGCCAAACATAACATGTACTAATTTAAAACGACGGCCTATGATGCGGGCGCGACGAATGACATTGCGGACTTCTTCCGGCGTAGCATTGGTTGCGACGTCAAAGTCTTTAGGATGGCGGCCTAAAATCAAATCACGCACCGCCCCACCAACAACATAGGCTTTAAAATTTTCTTGCTGCAACATCTCGCATACGCGCAAGGCACCGGCACTGATGTCGTTACGGTTAATACCATGTTCGGCTTGTTTGTACACGGTAGCGCCATCTTTGCGCACCGATGTACTAGCAGTAGCCGCAGCTTTCACTTTTTTTGGCGCAAATATTTTTTCGATGAATTTTTTAATCATGGAGCATTGTACTTTGCATTATTGCGCGATTTTAAAACTAGCAATTAAAGCCAGCAACACATTAACGTAAGGAAATACGCGGCCAGCCTAATTCAGTTGCCACTGCGGTTAACTTCGGGTCTGCATCTACCGCAACAGGGTGCGTTACGCGCCGCATCAGCGGCAAATCATTGTGCGA
>JANMDR010000112.1:0-10612 GCA_031376425.1 Betaproteobacteria bacterium | reverse complement strand
GCGGATTTTCATCACGTGCGTAACTCGCGCCGACCTGAATTGCGTCGCTAATTTTGGCTTGAACATCGCCACCATAAACCCAGAACTGCTTGCCGCCTTGATCTACTTCATAAGTAATACGGATGAAATTAGGGTTACGGAAATCATCAAATGAAGGCACTGGTGCTTTCAAGATAATGCGGCCAGTAAGCGGCTCTAGCTCATAGTCAGCAAAACGCCCTAAGGGCACGGCTTTGACGATGATGGCTTCTTGATCGCGCGAGCGGGTGATGATCTCTAACTTCTCACCGTTAATAACACCGGTGCGAATAGACAGGGCAAACGGGCCTGAGGTACCGTTAGCGGGAATTTCATCAATAATTTGGCGCGTGGTATCGCGGCTTGCGTACACATTAGCGGCAAAATTTTGATTTTCAAAATGATGTTTAATGCCGGTAAGCGAACGGTTGTAAATGGCTAATTTAGTGGCTTCCGACGATACCGTGGTGTTGTAATCACCATAGAGCGCGTAGGATTTTTTGTTATCAACGCGAACATACAAACGGCCAGTTGATTGCGCATCAAAACCGCGCCCTACAGAATCACCATAAACAGGATAAAACTCATCGGGCTGAATATCGCGGAACAAACGATCGCGCGTATTTTTCTCGGAATCATAGCCCAGCGTTAATAAGTATTCGCCTTTGATTTTGCCTTTAAGGAACATCGCTGCGCGTGCGCCAAGATCGCGCTTACCGTCATTGAACTGACGATGGATATGACGAAGCTCATCTTCAAAACCGTCGTTGGTGCGCGTTGGCGTAAGTGCGCGTGCATCGAGCTTACGCAAATTAAGTACACCTTCAATCACACCAGCGGCAATCATCTGGCGCAAGTCTGGGAGGTAATCAATAGTCAGTGCGCCCGTTACCTTGCCGCTTTCCGCCCGTAACTCGCCCTGCCCTGGATCACTCGGTGGCACGATGGAAATAGTGCGCTTTCCGCCCTCAACAAAAATCTGCACACCGGGTTCTTCGTCATTTAAATCCGGTGTGGTAATTCGGCCGGAACCGATAGAAAGCGTGATTGCTGTACGGGCGGTGATAGGTACACCGTCGTTATCGGTGACCGCAACGATCACGCTATACGGCGTTTGTCCATCGGCAGAAGTCTGCGCGACGTGACCGACTGCAGGCGCGAGCACTATTTTTGCTAGCGCACCGGGTGCGCTAATTTTTAAGGTGATGTTGCCACGCGCGACGCCTAAGCTATCTACTTGGCTCAGTACCAAGGTATTCGCACCTGCTTGCAAAGCCACACCAACATATTCAATAGCTTGAAGCTGCTTGGAATCTAAGGTGGATTTTTTGCCGACTTTTGTGGCTTCCACAATCTTATCATTCACCTTCAAGGACAGTGTTGCGCCAGTTACGCCTTTAATGCGTACAACGGTTTGAGCGGTGCTTACGGTATCACCGTCTTTCAGGCCGATGAATCCAAGACTGTTATCAAGGCCATCAAGCAATTCTTCTAAAGGTATAGTGGGCGCGGTTGGTACTAGACGGCGATTAACCGGTGTTAAGTCAACATCGGCAGTGCTCGGCGCTAAGCTGCTGAACCCTAGCCGCGCTGCCGCCTCGCTTGCGCCCGACGTAGGCTTGGTCGCGTTGTTCGTAGGCTTTGCCACTTCGTTCTGTTTTACACTAGAGATAAACGCTGTGCTATTTTGAATTTCACTGGCAACGGGATTATCACCAAGCATGCCCTTTGCCGGCAATGTTTTAACGTCAGTTTGAATGCGCGCAGCTGGATCAGCTTCAAAGCGCTGTTTTAGGCGACCATCTACCTCGCCCTTATCGCTCGCGGCTTGCTTACGGCGATCATTTATCTCCGCCAAAATTGAGGGTTCGCAATTAGAAATCGCAAAATCTGCTTTGTGTAGTTCGCCAAATTTCAAATCGGCAAAGCGACTTTCTGGGCTACCCAAGTTGCGATTGCTTAAGGCTAAAAGCTTCGATCCTACTGGCAAAGTGGTGGTGTCCACCTTTAGAACGCGGGTGCGAGCGTTAAGCCCGTAGAAGCTATATTTGCCTTCCGCATCGGAAATTACATTAGTGCCATCTTCCAAGTAAATACGAACACCGGGAATACCCATATCACCAAGGTTTTGAACGCCAGTATTGTCATCACCCTCTTTGGCGCAATTCGCAAACACTTTACCGATAATATAGGCTTTGTCGCTGAACACGCCACCAACAATCGTCACCCGCGCCGTGGCGGTATTGGATACCGCATAAAGGCTGGTGCCGCCCGGTGGTTGATACGCCGCAGAAATACGATTAATACCATCGCCTTGCGCGGCAGCCGGGCCAACGCGCACACGATAACTTAGGCGCACCGATTGCCCAACAGCCATGCGACCAATATTGAACATTAAGGTAGGGCCAGTGCCGCCAACCGGATCAGCAATGCCCTTCCCTTCCAGTTTTGCACTGCCCAATACATAGCTAAACCCAGCCGGTAAATTGTCGGTTGCAATCACATCGGTTAAGTTCAAGGCATAGCCAGTCGAGTTACGAATCACCGCGTTGTAATCGGCAAACTCACCAATTTCTACGGTGCTGCGTAGGACGGTTTTTTGAATAAAGAGGCCACCCAAAGCGCCACCATCTACCGGAACATCAACGGTAATTGGTCCAGTTTCTGGGCCGACGCGGAAGCTACCGCCGTAAGAGCCGCCAGAAGTTGGCCCCGTAGCGTAGATGGTACGGCCTGCTGGCAACTGCGATGCGGGCACAATGGACGTAAAGGTATAACCGTTAGGCGGCGTGACGAGCACACAGAAATCACCCGCGGTGACGAGCGGGAAATCATATTTACCGTCAGCACCGGTTACGACTGTAGATGGTGCCGACACCAAATTACCGCTCACGAGCGCCTGCACACGCGCTGGTGTGGTGGTGCACTGACCGTTCACCGCATTCACCAAAGTGACTGTAGCACCGGCAATCGGTTGATTGGTGCGGCTATCAAACACCACGCCGTTTGGATCAATCAGGGTCAATGTGGTGGTGATTTTGCGGCCGCAACCGATAATTTCCACATCATAAACATCAAACTGATTGCCTTCTAATATCTGCGAATTCACGCGTACAGGCGGATTGCGTATCGGTAAGCCTTCGGCTACGAAAATACCCGTATTAGGTCCGGTTTCAGTCGCGACGATTTCTTCACGCTCACCGCCGGGGCCAGTGATGATGATAATGCGCGTTTCAATAATGTCAGGCTGCGCATTACAGGAAGGTGCTACTGCACGCAAGTAAATATTGCGGCCAATGTAGCCAACCAAGGTCGGCACGGTAAAGCGTGGGTCGACAAAAGGCTGAATAATATCGATAACAGCCGTAACTTGCGCAGTAGTGGTTGTGTCTTTTACTGAAAGGGTGCCGGTACCGCTTGCCACTAAAGTAGGAACAGTAATATTAGTTTGTCCAAGGCCGACATTCGCAGGCGAGATTACTTTTACGAGGAAACGTACTTTAGCACCCGGTGCAATCGTGAAAGTGGTGCGGGTATCGATACGGGTATCGCTGGCATCAATGAAACCTACCCCATCGCTTTGCTGCGGGCTTTGCTTCGCGCTTTGCTTCGTGCTTTGTTTCAGGCCATCATTGGCTGCACTCGAAGGAATGCCCGCACCACCGCTTCTGCCATCCGGATTATCGATATACCATTCCGCTGCCCAGCCAGAAGTATTATTCGTGAGGAAATTTGCTGGGAAGGTGATGGTCTCTAAACAGTTACCGGTATTGGTAAGGACGTGACCATACACAATTGAAGCAGCTGGTACGACCGTACCAATATTATCTGGTTCAAGAATGACGCGGCACGCTCTATTGATGATCTTCAGCACATCATCGGTTTTTGCGGTGATGATGGGGTTACTGATTGCTTGGGCAGTTTTGGTAATTTTAAAAGGACCACTCACCGCCAACGGCGTTGGCAATTTTGCTTTCACAATAATATTAAAGCTCGCGCCCGCCGCAACTACACCAGTATCTGCAACACCATTACCATTAGTATCGCGCAGCAGCTGTGTGCCATCAGGCCTGAACAATTCAAATGTGGTGCCCGGCGGGTAGTTACCTTCCACCAAGGCGATATCAAAGGTTTCCGGTGCATCACCGGTATTGGTGAGCACGTTGGTAAACGTAACAGTGCTACCGGGATCAGCACCTTCAATAGTTTGACCTGTTAGGGTGACACCCGACTTACCGGTAACCGTAAAGGTTTCGGTGTTGGTTGGTTTAGTTGGCGTGGTGACGTTTTCTTTGTCAGTCCAGCTAAAGGTTGCCGTGTTGTTGAGCAAGGTTCCGCGAGGTAGATCAGGGTTGATACGAACGCTAAAGGTAATTTCACCCGTATCGCCAGAATTAAGGGTGGCGATGACTGCCGTTACTGTGTTGGCGCTGGTTACGCCAAAATCATAAAGCACTGTTGAGGTGCGCCCTACCTGCCCAGGCGAGTCGGCAGCGTCGGTGAGCACCACGCCAGCAGCCGCAGTCCAACGGCCTGAGCCTGGAACGTATTGCATGCCTGCAGGAATGGCATCGCTAAGGATAAAGTTTGTTTTAACCGCCTCTGGTAAATTATTGTTGGAGTAACGCAATGCAATTTCATAGTTACCACTGGGCGAACCACCTTGTTTTACGCTCATGAATTTCGAAACAGTCGCGCTCAAATCCGGTTTGGCTGGCAACTGTATAACTAAGGTATCAACGTTCGGTGCAATCGGTAATCTATTCGGCAGCGTGCTAATTGCCGTAATACGCACTTGATCTGTTGCATTTCCCGGCGTATTGCTCGGCACCCGCACAGCAATTACAAAATTAAGCACTTGGTTTGGTGCCAAATTAAATGATCCGGTAAGCGGCGTAGTGCTGTCAGGCCGACCATCATTGTCCGCGTCCAAGAAAATTTGGATATCAGTAACGTCGAAGGTACCCGGCAAATTGTCTAATACTAAATTGTAAGTATCTGCTAAAGGTCCATTAGTTAAGCGGTGCGGCAGGAATACTTGATCGCCCGGAAACGCGCGTACTGTCTGGGTTTGTTCAAGCTTGCCGTTTTGAACAGGAACAATGGCCGTCACCAGTAAACACTGATTCGTTACATCATTGCGCGCAATCGATACGCCGCTAATAGATGCTGCGTTATTAGTAAAGGCACTAGGATTGGTTGCGCATGAAGTATTAAGTAGATTGGCGCGATTGGTAACGCTATTGACCGTGACGGTACACGCTGCCGTACCTGCGGCAACGTTAAGGTTTGACACCGCAATAGTTGCTGGCGCGGTAAGCACAACATTACCAGTACAGCCTGTTCCTGAAACTGTGGCAGTAGCGCCTGTGGTAAGTTGTAAGCCTGCAGGTAGGGTATCGGTAAACGCGGCTGCGAGATGGGCAGGCAGGGTGCCGGAATTAGTTAGCGTGAAAGTAAGCGCTGTTGCCGTACCGCTTTCGATAGAAGCCGCTGCAAATTTTTTCGTCAGCGCTAAGGCACCGCCGCTCACCGTTGCTGTCACAGTATTGCTATTGAGTGAAACGCTTTGGGTGCCCAAGGTAAATACGGCGCTAGCGGTGTTCGATACTTGGCTTCCCGGGATTGGCACCGCAGCGTTGGCAGTCATGGTTACTGCATTTAGCGCAAAAAATGCCAGTGCACCTATTAGCACAAATTTACGCAAAACAAAGCTGCGCAGAAGATTATGTCGCACATACTGAAGCACGGCACTAAGCTGCAAAGCGGCATTACCGCTTAGAGAAAAGTTATTATGTTGGCGTTGGGTTGTCATGATCATCTCCCTAGGCCTGATTTATCTGAACGCAAAAGCGCAGATGAAACCTTGCGCTAATCGAGAAGGTAGGCGCAATTGTTGTAATTGCCCCAGTAGCACCCACCCCTACTGCACCAGTTGGTGTCGAACCCGGCGTAGTTGCAGCCGCCGCACCGCAGCTGGTTTGCACGGTTGCTGGACCGCCGACCGGTACCGTATCCGAGATCAATACACCAGTAAGCGCGCTACCAGAAACATTGGTAGCTACCACTAAGTAGGCAATACATTGCCCAGGTGCGCTAGCAGGATTGGTGATGGCGCCGATAGGAGCAGTTGTCCACGGCGCATCGGGAATATTTGGCGTTACGGTATTGGTAAAGGTTACCGGTGGTGTGGCGGCACAGGAAACTAACTGCTGATATTTACGTAGCGATACTCCCTCTGTCAGGGTTGTCGTATCGGTCGTCACTAGCGGGCCACCCGCATAGGTGGCCGTAGTGGTAGTGATGTTCGGCGGTGGGGGAGGATCGCTCACCGGCGTTGTTGGCGCAGTAACGCGAACCCATATATTACGGGTGTTTCCAAGGTTCAACGTGCCTTTTGGTAAGGTAAACAAACCTGCCGCGTTTGGCGTAATGACGATATCATCGCCGCCAATTTCTATGACGCCATCGCCATCGTCCAAAAATACGGTGGAAGTCCAACCCTGTAAATTATTAAGGTTGAAAGGCCCATTAAAAATGATTGGTTCATCAACGTTACCAAGATTGGTGAACACATGGCTATAGGTAACCACACCGCCGGGTACGGTTGTTTGTGCGTTAGGTGGCGTTAAAGTCACGTTGCGCACGGTAAGCACTGTAACTTGCTGGATTAGGGTATCCGCGACGCCCAGCACCGTAGCCGATGTAACTGTAATAGGTAGCGGATACTGGCCGGGCGCTACTTGCCCAGAAGTAGTTGGCGGTAGGCTCACCACTACGCACATGATGGTATTTGCATTGGCAGCAATGGTTCCTGTGGCGTTGGTGGCCGCACCTAACACCGGCGGTTCTACACAGGTACCAGCCGCGTTAGGTAAGCGGAATTCAGATGTCCAACCGGCGGGCAAAGTTGGCGGTGTGAGGGTAAAACTATCGGCGATGGCGCTGGTATTATTGATATAGAGGGGCGCTAAAATTACACTGGTACGATTAACCGGCACCGGGGTGGCGTCGGTATTCACCACCGGAAGCATATTGTTTGGGCCAAAACCAGTAGTGGCCGCATTACCGGCGTTTGCAGTACCTGCAGGTGAAGAATCATTACGCGGCGTTGTTGCCGTTAAGTCAACAGCGCGCGAGTTAATCACGGTAACTTGCTGAATAAGCGTGTCCGACAAACCGGGCACAGTCGCTGATGTGACGGTAATGGGGAGCGGATACTGGCCGGGCGCTACTTGCCCTGAAGTAGTTGGCGGTAGGCTCACCACTACGCACATAATCGTATTTGCATTGGCGGCGATGGTTCCTGTGGCGTTGGTAACCGCACCTAAAACCGGCGGCACTACACAGGTGCCGGCCGCATTAGGCAAGCGGAATTCAGAGGTCCAACCAGCGGGCAAAGTTGGCGGCGTGAGGGTAAAACTATCGGCAACGGCGCTGGTATTATTGATATAAAGCGGCGCTAAAATTACACTGGTACGGCTAGCCAGCACAGGTGTCGCGTCGGTATTCACCACCGGAAGCATATTGTTTGGGCCAAAACCAGTAGTGGCAGCATTACCGGCGTTTGCAGTACCTGCAGGGGAAGAATCATTACGCGACGTTGTTGCCGTTAAATCGACGGTACGTAAGTTGATATTGGCAAGCACATTATTAACTGGATCACTGACGCTAGGTGTTGATGACGAAGTGGCAAGCAAAGTTACCTGATAACCTGGGCCACCGTTTGCGACATTGCCTGTTGAGGCGGAGGCCGCTGCGTTAATCGGCAAGGTGGCACGCAAAATCACTTTAACCACGCCGCCAACGGGGACTACACCGGTATCGGGAATAGAATTTGCGTCGCTGGTGGTAAGCGGCGTTGAACCATCGCTGCGAAGCAGCGCAAACACGGTTCCCGGTGGAAAGGTGCCTGCCGAGGGCAAAGTGATATCAAATATATCCGCAATATTGCCGGTGTTCCAAATATAGTCTTCGAAGTAAATAGTTTGCCCCGCACTGGACGCCGTTATTGGCGCGCCACCTGGGGTAGCAACAGGATTAACAGTATTGTTTACCGGCGCATTGGCGTTAGAGGTGGGGGTATTATTGGCAACAACGCCACGCTTTGGCGAAACCACATAGGTAACCGGATTAGTCGGCGTGGGCGTTGGATTTTGCGTAGAGGTAAATCGCGCCGTATTGGTGGTTTCTGCCACATTGGTCAAATCGGTAGGCGCGCGAAGCGGTGGGATAGCAATCTCGAAATATACATAACCCGTTGCACCGGCTCCCCCTACTGGTGGCACAGTGGCGATATTGGCGCTTACCGTTCCAACACTAAGCGAGCTTGGCGCTGAATACACAATGCCAGCTGGATCTGGGCCAGCATCACCAAGCGCGGTTAATCCCGAGCCTGACCAGCGGCCGGAATTCGGTACATAGAGCATTCCTGCGGGTAGGCTATCGGTAATCGAAAAATTGGAAGCAGGCGCGGAACCGGCATTGGAATAGCTCAACACAATAAATAGTTGCGGTGCAACTGCACCTACCTGCCCATTACCATTAGGGCTGGGGCCACTTGGAACAGGCGATAGAACATTTGGCGGCGCGGTGCTTGAAAGCGCCTTTACAACGGTAATCGCTGAGGCACTCACCGTGGTCGTGTCGGTATTAGTGGTTGGTGTCGCAATTGACGCAGGCGATGTATCGCTCACGCGTGGGGTGAGTATGCCAGTGTCGCCGTTAGCTGCACTGGCGGGCACAGTGGCACAGAGCACAAATTGGAATTGCGCACCGGCATTTAGCGGGGCGGTACTTGTTATGGCCGGGCCGGTGGGTTGGCCATTACCATTATCAAAATAATAGGCAATTACGGGTGTGTGCACAAACTGCGGCGGCGGCCCTACGGGTGTGCTGCCAGCCGGTAGTAAGGAATAAGTATCAACGCCATTACCAGTATTGGTGATGGTATGTGGGTAGCAAACTTGTTGTCCGGCTGCGGCAATTTTGCCTTGGCTGCTGGTGAGGGTGAAGCTTTTTACTTGTTGCACTACGGTGACGACAGTATTTGAAGTTGCCGTACGCGGCACGCCGTTGCCGTCAACATAGGTAGCTGATGCGGTATTTGCAATGTTTGATCCTGCGGGCGCTGGTGCCGCATTAAGGTTAGGGTTAGGGTAAGCGAATAGCGCCAAATAGGTAGCGCCCAAAATGAGCAGCATTCCTAAAAGAAGTCGGAGTTTCCCGAATTCGCGGTATTTTGCAATAGCAGTATCCCAATGCATCATGCTTTCCTATTTATTTGCGCCGATCGACGTAATACCAGTGGTGCCGGTGGCACCAAATGCACTATTGGCACTATTAGCGCTATTGACACCGTTGGTATTGGTCGCAACGTCATTTCTTGCGGGTTGAATGTTTAATTGCGTATTTGTCACACTGCTCAGTAGGTTATTGCCTAGTACGCGAAACCGTGCCGATACCGTGATTGTTTTTCCAGGGTTAATTTCGTCTTGCGCCCAGCGCAGGTAGCGATATTCGCTCAGCGGTACGGACAGCAACGGCACCGTTGCACTTGGTGCATTCTTTGCAGGCGCTGCGGCGGCGCGCTTAAGTGGGATGGGTGCGTACTGCACGCCATCAAGGCTTGCCAATGCCGCCATTGGCTTGGTTGAATTGGCAATTAGCTCAGTGTTTGAAGGCACCGGCAACTGCGCAACAAATTTTGAAATTACTCTGTCTGACACGTTTTTATATGTTGCTGATTCTTCAATCACATCGCCCGGCATGACGGTATCAGCATTTTCTAAGGTCTCAACACCGGCTTTCATCACAATTTTATTGCGCACGAGAGCGACCTTGATCGGCTCTGCGGGGCTGGTACCAGTAGTGGCACCAGTAGTGGCAACAGCAGCCTTTGCCACAGCTGCATTTTGTGCTGGCTTAGATACTGGCTTAGAGGTTGTATCTTGCGCCATCGCCGCACTGGCAACGGCACAAACGACAATACCGCTGAAGCCACGTATAACAATACGGAGCAGAAGCGGTAAGGGTGTTGGTGCGCCCAACAATATTTTAGCTTGCGATTTTCTCATTGCCGTAGCATTTTTAACCAGCGTATTAATAATCACAATCGTAGAAGCTCTCAGTAAATACAACACCTTTCCATCCAAAAAAGTTTAAAGCGTTTCCAAGTTTGGAAACCGCGAAAAATAATAAAGTGAAACTCAGTAATTCAAAAATTGATCTATCAGCTGAAACCATCAAAACATACAACTAAAACGCGCAAGATCCACCATACTCAACCTAAGCTAACCGCCACTATAACCGCATCGCGACGACTATTTTCATTGCAAATCGTTCGCACCTGTGAACAAACGATAACGCGATAAAGAAAATCAGTATAAGTTATTATATATCAATAAGATACATCACTATTTTGATGTAAAGTATAACAGTGAATCATTGTGTCTTTCAAAAAATTACACTTGTTAAAGCAATCGCTTAGCAGCTGATGTTGAAGCGTTACAGGAGCTTAAGAAAACCAATCATAAGTGATACAACATCACTTATGAACCTGTTTTAAGGGCTAAAACAGTTATCTTTTTTGAAT
>JANMDR010000082.1:0-7911 GCA_031376425.1 Betaproteobacteria bacterium | reverse complement strand
CCGAGCCTTTAGGGCGCGAATATTTGAAGCGTATTGGTGGCGAGAAAGTAGCCACCTTCAGCTCCTATGAAGGCTATATTTCGGCGCGCATACTAGTAGAAGGCATGAAAAAAGCCGGACGCGTACTCAACCGTGAAACCCTAGTAGACGCCCTAGATCGTAGCGGCACCATCGATTTAAGCGGCTTTAAAGTCACCTACTCCCCCACCAACCACGTCGGCACCGATTTTGTAGAATTGACGGTGCTAGGATCAAACGGCACTTATAAACGCTGATTTGGGGGGGGTAGCAGCAACGAAGTGCGCCACCCGTAGGGGCACGGCATGCCGTGCCCGTATCAACCCGTGGCCTGCCGCACCCATAGTTGTAGCATAAGATGATTTTGCCCAATAAATTGCACATCACCAACCAGCTTGAACGCAATAAAGCCGAAGAAAAAATCGGCAAACAAAATGCCAAGCAACTATTTGAAAGTGGCGTAATAAACCAAATAGAAGTTGGCACGTTTGCGGGCTTGGCGCGGATTCATGCCTATTTGTTTGGCGATATTTATGAATTTGCTGGGCAACTGCGCGACGTCAATATCGCCAAAGGCAATTTTCGCTTTGCACCGCTGATGTATCTGGAAGCATCGTTGACACACATCAGCAATATGCCGCAAAACAGCTTCAACCAGATCATTGAAAAATATGTAGAAATGAATATCGCCCACCCATTTCGTGAAGGCAATGGCCGCGCTACGAGAATATGGTTAGATTTAATTTTAAAAAAAGAAATCCAACGCGTAATCGACTGGAATGCCGTAGATAAATCTGATTACCACTCGGCAATGGAACGCAGCGTGGTTAAAGATATAGAGATAAAGCACCTTCTGCAGCCCGCACTCACCGAGAAAATCAACGACCGCGCCGTGTATATGAAAGGCATTGATATCAGCTACTACTACGAAGGCTATAGCGAATTCAATATTGAAGATGTGTAATACGCGCAATATGCTATCAATCGGCTAGCACGGTACCCCCCCGCCTGCTTCGGTACCCGTTGTAGGGGCGAAAAGTCTTTCGGCCTTCGGTGCAAACGTGGGTGCGTATTTCATGCGTTGCGGGCGAATGATTATTCGCCCCTACGGTTTACACCGAGGTTATTTTTAACGATGTGTGCGCCGAGGTTATTTGCGCGGCGTGAATTATTGTCGTCATGCGCAATGACTACGGTGCCCCTTGTAGGGGCGAAAAATCTTTCGCCCTCGTCGTGTTGGCACAAGTGCACGTATCTTGTGATCGACATCGCACAATACCCGTTTGGGCATGCCAATGGTACGTGGGGTCCCTACAAACCGAAACCGTGGCATTCATGCGTAACAATTTCACTATCCAAAGCGTTCCATGCTGTCAATAAATCCTCCGCCTAATCCCGACCTGCCTCCTCTCGCCCCTCGCGGGAGAGAGGCTGGGAGAGAGGGGGTGTCGTCGTCGCACGCAATAACTGAAAATTACGGTGCCCCTTGTAGGGGCGAAAAATCTTTCGACCTTCGGTGCAAACGTAGGTGCGTATTTCGTGCGTTGCGGGCGAATGATTATTCGCCCCTACGGTTTGCAGCGCGGTTATTTGTACCGGCGTTTGCACCGATGTTATTCACCCGAGGTTATTTTTCCTCGTGATATTCCTGCTCAACATTAATATCCCAGATTGAATCACGATTGAGTGTGGGGTTCAAAATGCAATCTACCGCTACCTTTGCACTGACCATTGAATGATCTTGGTTGTTGTAGCGATGCATGCCGTTTCTGCCTACTAAATACAGGTTTGGGAACTGTGCAAAAAACGTGCGGAGTTCGGGCATTCTTGTGTATGTACCAAAATAGGCAGGATAGGCTTTGGGCACTTTAACAACGGTCCCAGAGATCACTTCATGCGCTTTAATTAGGCCAATTTTTTCAAGCTCATTGGCCGCAAAGGTTAGCAGTTGGTCCTTGCTCATATTCCAAAGTGCATCGCCTTGCGTGCAAAAATATTCTAAGCCCAGGAAGATGGTGGCGGGGTCTTTCACCATGGCAGGACTCCAGTTATTAAAAATTTGCAGTCGCCCTAACTTCACATCAGGTTCTTGAATATAAATCCAGTTATCCGCTGGCATGCCTGAAGACGAAGTTCCCTGTGTTGCCGTAGCTTGCACCATACGTGGCACCATACGTGGCACCAGTAGCCCGACCGTAATAAAATCGCGGTAAGGCAGCGCGCTCGCAATTTCTAACGGTGGTCCGTCAATAGAGGGGTGCAAATTTTCGATTAGCTCTTTAACCGGAATCGTCGATATAAATTCCGTACATTCAACGCGCCGGCAGTTTCCAGTTGCGGTATCAAGTATGTCGGCACCTACTATATTGAAGCCTTCGCGATGTATTTTGATGGCGCGTTGATTCAAAAAAATTTGCCCACCACCTTCGATCACTTTTTCAGCGACCACTTCCCAAAGCTGTCCTGGTCCTAACTTTGGGTACATAAACTGTTCAATTAAGCTGGTTTCAATATTTTTAGACTTTGCGCCAGCGCCGCCAAAAACTTGTTTAGCCGCATGTAACAAGGCTTTGGTGATGGATAAGCCTTTAATGCGCTGCGCACCCCATTCTGCAGATATTTGCGCGCAGGGAACACCCCAAACTTTTTCTGTGTAGTCTTTAAAAAAAGTACGGTAAAGCTCGCGCCCAAATCGGTTGATCAAAAAGTCTTCCAAGGTGCGTTCATTTTTAATTGGCATCACCATGGCTAAACCATAGCTCACGCCAATTTTTCCCATGCGTAACAAACCCAAATTGCCGATGGTATTTAGATTCAATTTAACGGGGTAATCAAAAAATTTACGCAGGTAATAAATGCGCGACAGCCGTGGACGAATCAGCATCACGCGATCACCATCTTTTGCAGTGGCTATTTTAGTGGGTGTAAATAATTGGCTTTGATTTTGATAGGACAGTGCCAATTGACTCTGCGTAGATGAATCCATTTCGACCGGCAGAATTTCCTGCCACCAGTTCATGACCCAATCTGATTTGGAAAAAAAGCGGTGTCCGCCTAAATCCATGCGGTTTCCTTCAAAGTTAATGGTCTTTGAAATTCCACCAACTTGCGTATCCGCCTCAATCACAATTGGTTGAATGCCCGCACGTACCAGCTCAAGTGCCGCAGTTAAACCCGCTGGGCCGGCACCGATGATTAATACTTTTTTCTTACTCAAGACTCATATCCTTTTGGCTTATGTCCCTTTGACTTTTCGGTCGTAAACAAGATTGCTTTACGAAATGCAAATATGGTTAAGAACGAAACTACAACTGCTGCAATTTTCGATACAACAAGCGATTGGCCGAGCAAGCTGCCTACATAAACAATCGCTACGCTTATTAGCATTCCAGCTATACCAGTAACAACATAAATTCCTGCCTCAGCCGCAACTTCGTCGCGCATGCGCCGCTTCTTAAAAACGATGCCTACTGCAAGAAAATAGTGGGCAATTAACCCCACAGAATAGGCGAGCCCCGTAGCAAGGTACGGCGGTATTTTTGATAAAGCTGTAAGACCACCAAGGGTCATTACGTCAAGTACAAGCGCCAAAACACTAACCGCTGTATATAGTAAAAACTCTTTTTTCATTTTAGATTTTTATTGAAGCCGTTGCCGATCGTTACCGGATAGTTTGCAAATCAGCGCTATTGAGCAAACATCCTGCGCCCTGCGCTTCCTTCAAACTATCCCGCTCCCAATCCTTCGCCGCATTCACGATTGGTTTAACTGTTAGTTGAACAAAAGTACTCAAGTGGGCGTTCCAACAATAGACACCGATAAATGCCGACCGTTCAAACTTAAAATCGGCACCCTTTAATTTGCCAATGGTATTATCCGCCAGATGCGCCTCCCACTCCGCGAACTGTGTCGCGTTGAAAGCCGCCATTTTCGGTAGATAGGACGATGTTTGTCGCGGCGGCATGACCACACCGCCTTGCGCATTACGGACAAAAGGCACGAACCCAAGATGGTCTGGCAGCAATAGTAAAGCATACTGCTCAGCGCCAATAGTGGCAGCTAACGCTGGCACCGCGCTCGTGAGGCGGTACATCTCTTGGCTAGCGCCCTGCCATAAATTTAGTTGCCGCCACTGCCCAATAAAGGCCAGCGGTATAGCAACGCACAAGATAAAATTACGCCAACGATGTGTTGATAAGATGAGCGCGCTGAAGAAACTAAACATTAGCCAAGCGAAATACAAATTGCGTGTTCCCTCCCCAGTGTCGGCGAGAATCGGAAACGAGGTGGCTGGCGCGAGTAGATACATTAGAAAACTGACAAACAGTACGAAGGCAAGGAGCAAGTTCGCAATAGACGCCTGCTTGTACGACTTCACTATGCCAATTAGCCAAACGGCGAGCAGCAAAATAACCGCAGGAACAACAATAAACGCTAAGCCCTCATAGGCATAAGAAAATATATTTTTGAGAGTGACAACGCGATTCCAAAATTCATCGAATGTCGCAGGAAATTTTGAATCTGGATAGACTTTCCAAAACGAGCCGAACAAGTAACGACGCCATAAAAAGTAAGCCGATGCCACCACCAACACCGCGCCATAGCGCTGCAACGATGTTTTAACCGCTGTAGTAAATGCATTTGAAAGTGGCAACTGGGCTTGGCGATGCGTCAAAAAATGAGAGGCAAAAACGAGCATAAAAGCAATCACCAGCATTGGCATTGCACTTTCTTTTGAAAGTAGCGCCAGTAAAAAACAGCCCAGTGCGCCTAACAAACTAAGCGTACTTTTAGCCAGCACTAGGTTTAAAAAACCCAGCGCAAATAGACAAGCTAAAAGATCAAAACGACCTACTGGCCAGAAGGTGGTTTCGCCCGCGAAGGGAATAGCGAGGAAGACTGCCGTACTGGCGAAACCGATAAACCGCCTATTCATGCCAGCGTCGCACTGCGCAAAACGACGCGCTAGTGCATACACTAACGCTGCATTAATTAAATGCAGTAATAAATTGCTTAAGTGCCAGCCGTTGGCATTGCTGCCGTACAACAGCCAATCAAGCGCATACGAAGCAAAGGCAACGGGACGATAAGCAAAGTTTCCCGATGCGAGCGGCGTATAGAACTTGGTAGCCACCCATTGCATCACGCCTTCTTGAGATTGCGCAGCGGCAAGCCATCCCATATGAACAAAATCATCACTCAGGAAATCGCCACTTACAAGGCTGATGTGCAGATATATCGTAAAAGCAACGATGAATGCCAACAAGAAAAAACCGATTCCGTTACGCAGCCGAGCATTTAAAATTATTAATGGCAAATTGCGCAAAGTGGTAGATCGCTATAAAAAAGATTCAGCGCTAGTATACCTGTCACTTCATAGGGAAACATACTAGTGCATTTCAAGTGCCGCACGTGCGCATTGATAGCACAGAGGCTGTCAAAATGTGTAAACGGTCAACAGGATGCACACTTACTGTTGACCGTTTACACGAACTCGTTATGGCTTACCTTAGCGTTTTAACGATTCAAATAAACGCTAAAATTGGTAATCGATGCGCCTAACGACATTCTGCCTACCTGCTCCGTTCCAAAGAGTGCACTTGTTAGCACATAATCTTTGAGGTTTTGAGAAAAGCCACCACTAGTACTTTGGATAACATTTAATAGGTTCTGTCCTGAAAAGCTGACCTTGTAATGAAGTGGCGCTGAAAATACCGCGCCGAGCGGCTGAATGGCACCACCAGACGGATCAAATGTCGCAAAAGAGTTGTTCTGGGTTGCTGCTGTACAAACAGATGTACCCGCAAATATGCTATTCCCATCAAAACTAATCTGTGGCGTACAGCCTGTTACCGATACTGGCCGTGTATCCCAAAGACTCATCACAATTGCAATTTGTTGACCAGAACTAGTATCCCAAAAATATAAATAGTAGTTTACTTGGCCTGAAGAAGTATTTGCGTACTCCGGTGCAATATATCTAGCAGGGATTTGAACGTCACCCTCTAGCACAAGCGAACTAGAAACGCCACCCACGAAAGGACGTCTCGTATTTGGTGTGTTATTAATGCGGCCACTTTGAAAAGCGGCGATGTCGTTGCGAACTTGTTGGCTAATATTTAACTTTCTATCATCTTTAAATGACCAGACCGTACCGTGTTGACCCCCACCCCAGATTGCTAAAGGACCGCCGCCGGGCGCGTCAAGCCAATATGAATTTGTCATCATTCCCGCGGTATAGCCTTTGCGTTGCATCACAGACCTACCCTCGGCAATATCTGCCGCCTGAGGATTCGCACCACCTGAGGTGCGATTATCGCCACGCTGATATACAGAAGACCCTGTATACGTGCCGGTATAAATCCCCGCGTCATAGGTAGTGACAGGATCAAAAGGAACGATGTTTGCGATTCTGGTCGAAAAATCCCAGAATGACGCTAGCTCATCCAATTTGCTACCGGGAGTAGTGCCCATCCCCGTATTTGCAACAGCGTCCCAGTAACCATAATAGACGGGCGCAATGTATGAAATAGTAGAAACTTTTGGCAGTGTGGCCGTAACGGAATATCCTGAAAACGGTGGATGTGTGATTTCTGCATTTGCGGCTGTCTCTAAGGTTGCGGTCCAAGACGACAAATTCCCAGTAAATTCTTCGTTAGGAATTGCGAAAGACCAACCGGTATACGCATTGCCGCTGCAATAGCCAGCGTTTGCGACATCCGGACGATAAGTTCCTGTAACTGTACGCCCAGCATATTTACCGTCACGATATATCAATACTTTTTGTGGTGTATAAGGGCTGGTTGTATCACATACCCACCCTCGAAAAGCGCTGTCGCCTCCTTGGTTGACGGTATCGATCCAGCCAACTGGAGATACCGCATTTGCAGCTGACGCAACAAAAAGACTAAACAAGTAAGATGAACTAGTTTTCTTAAACATAAGAACTCCATAATATGATTTAAAAAGTGTATCCACACAGAAATTAACCATATATTATATGGTGCCTGTGAATACACAATCTAACACAGTTTTATATAAAAAATAAAATCAATAATTTAAATATAAATAATACGCCAATTCAATTTATGACTTAAATTCATTTTTAGTCATTACAGTTCCGCGTAGGAAGGCATCTTGCCCCCCCGGAAGTCCAACTCCATCTAGCTACTGTGAAAATTGAGCTTGGGCTATTCGCATCCAGTTAACTAGCCGGTACGGCATGCCGTGCCCCTATGGGTGACAGTATCTCTAGGGTGCAATTCCAATGTCGAATCATCGTAACGACGAATAGTTATTCGTCCGCAGCAAACGTAGCAGACACAATGCGTAGATTTATCGCTACCATCGCCCGCTTCGTTGCAATCACCGCATGGGGGGGGCGAATGATTACTCGACCCGACTATATTTGACGAATGGTGCATATTGTTGCACCCTCGAACCATATCCCGATATGCGTCCTGATGTTTTACGCCTTGGCGGATGCTCATACGGTATCCCAGTGCCGCGCAAAAACGGGTTTTACGTGCGGATGGTTTTCGATAGCGACCAAACAGCTATGCAGCGCTGGTCTAGTCTGTTGCAAGTGTTTGCGCGCGCCCGACCACTTTGAAACAACGGCGGCGAGCAGATCAAGCGCATCGAGAAAATCAACGACCGCGCCGTGTATATGAAGAAAGGCATTGATATCAGCTACTACTACGAAGGTTATAGCGAATTCAATATTGAAGATGTGTAATATACGCAATATGCTATCAATCGGCTAGCACGGTAGCCCCCCCGCCTGCTTCGGTACCCGTTGTAGGGGCGAAAAGTCTTTCGGCCTTCGGTGCAAACGTGGGTGCGTATTTCATGCGTTGCGGGCGAATGATTATTCGCCCCTACGGTTTACAC
>JANMDR010000075.1:0-21413 GCA_031376425.1 Betaproteobacteria bacterium | reverse complement strand
GGTGGCCTGCCGTTGGCGCCCACTTAGCTCGAACGTTAATGAGAGCTGCGAAGCGTATTTTTCGAAAAAGGGTACAATATTTGACATGAATACTATCTCGATTGCCGACATTCTTGAGCTTCCGGTGCAGGAGCGTATCCGCCTCGTTGAGCTTATCTGGGACAGCGTTGCAGCTATTCCCGAAGCCGTGCAAATTTCGCCTGCGCTAAAAGCCGAACTTGAGGCACGCTTGGCCGAGTTCGAGGCAAACCCGGAAGCAGGCTATTCTTGGGATCAGGTGAAATCACACCTTAAAGATGGCTCGTGGCGTTCCACCTGAAATTTTCTACGCGAGCGGTGCAAGAAATAGGCGAAGCGCAAGCGTGGTATGAATTGCGGAGTCACGGCCTCGGTGAAGAATTTATCGCTGCACTTGAGTTACAGCTAAGACGGCTAGAGCAGGCCCCATTGATTTATGCCGAGGTAATTCCCAATGTTCGCCGGACTCTCCTTCCCCGATTCCCTTACGGTTTGTTTTATGTAGTGCGCGGAAATCTCATACATATTTTGGCTGTGCAGCATAATGCCCGCAATCCGCGTCGTTGGCTCAAAGATCGCTAACTTTGCAAAGTCAATTTTCTTCGACGATTTTGGCGTTCAGTTCTTCGATGATGAGCATTCATTTGATGAAGAACGTTTTCTGATGCTCGGCATGACTTCTAGCGCAAAGCTGCTCATCGTCTGCCACTGTGAGCGGGATCATGGGGCGGTTATTCGCATCATTTCTGCCCGCAGGGCAACCAAGCGTGAAAGCGCATTCTATCAAGGTGGACACAGATGAAAACAGAATACGATCTCTCCAAGCTGAAGTCTCGCAAAAACCCATATGCCTCCAAGCTGAAGAAGCCGGTCACGATGCGTTTGTCGGAAGACGTTGTGCAGTATTTCAAGGGTATGGCCGACGAGGCGGGTGTGCCGTATCAGAGCCTTACTAATTTGTATTTGCGCGACTGTCTTGCCAGTAATCGTAAAGTGCAAAGTAAATGGCCCCAAGCGGTTTAAGCCCATGAAACTTTATAAAGAACCGCACGCGCTGCACGTACGCTTTTCAGTGCGAAGCAAATAGTGTCGGTAGCGAGTTTTGCGACGCGTCAGTTCGAGAAGCGAGGCGTGTTTTGTTCGAGTGAGGTGCTGTGTACATAAACGGTGTATCAAAATAAACCGTTACTAGTCGATGATGTAAGAATGTTTTTTGGTGGTTGTACTGTGCTAGCATCACAGTTATAGTGTGGTTATGCAAAATGAAACACTTTAGGCGTCACACCACCCACCCATGCCTACTCGAAGCGCTCTACTTTTCTCAGCTGCCTGCGCTTTACTTGCCGGTGTCGGCACTTTTTTTGTTGTTGAGCGCGAGGGTGACCCGCAAGCTCGACTAGAACGGCTTCGCAAAAACATCAGCGAGATACCGGGATTGCTTGCCAAGCACACAGCTAAGGTGCGCCCGACAGATGGATCGAAATCTCAAGACTCGTCGCGCGCCATCTACCTTCTCGGAGCATCCGACGGGACAAAACTGACGGTCGACGCACCGAAAGCCGTCAAGCCAAGGGAACTGGAAGCCGCTGCGGGCGCAATGGTTTCCGCGGGTCACGCTGAGTTCGTACTCGTTGAGTCAGCGTGGACCGAGGCAGAAGAGTGGTGGAAAGGACTGACAGGGCTGAATTGCATTGCCGCTGAACGCATGGCCCTCGTCCAATTCCCGTCAAAACCAGAGGGCGTCAGCATCCATGCCTGGAGCATGCGCTATAGCGACGCCGAATTCGAGATAGAAGAAACGCTCACCTTTAATTTCCGCCGCACTGGCTACGTAGCGGCTACCCTTGCGGCGGTGTTTGCTATCTTGCTCATATTGATCGCGGCGCTCGGGTGGCTCTGGCGCTCTTTTCTGGCTCGGGTTCGAGACCTTTCTCAGGCATGGCGCGGGGAGCCACCGCAGTAATGCCTGACCCAGCGCACGAGCTCACGCAGCTAAGCACTACGTCAGGCACATAGGGGAAAACTTTGCTCATACGTAGCTAGTTGAAGAATTTACAACTCAAGTACACATTAAATGGTTTCTTCAGGGGCCAGCTCATCGTTGGTGGCGTTCCTTTCGGGCGATGAATCAGATTTTTACCATGCTGTGAAAGAAAGCCTCAGTTTATGAGGCGTAGGCTTAACTCTTCGCTCCAGCCGACGTGCTACGGCCAGCGGCCGGCACATGCAGCTGAGCTCGTGCGTTTGGCGTCGCAGGCAACCACTTTTCGAGTTACCCAGCGGAGAATACAAAAAAGCGATATCGATTTGATAGACTAAGTACTGCAGGTTCGTTGACACCCAAAGAACTTCGACAACATAGCATTTCTCCGAGCAATTAATTTTTTCACCAAAGGGAAATTCAAGATGGGAAGCTTTAGTATCTGGCACTGGATAATTGTATTATTTACAACCGGAATATTTATTGTTCCGCTCTGGCGAATCATAAGCAAGGCAGGGTATTCTGGCGCTTGGTCACTGCTGGTTTTTATTCCGCTACTGAATTTAATAATGCTTTGGGTATTCGCTTTCGCCAAGTGGCCCAACTCGCACGGCGACGCCTAACCGTTCGCTCCACCTGACACTTTGCGGCGGTCCAATTTTGGTAATCATTTCATTTCAACCTAAAATTGGATCGCCGCAAAATGAAGGTTAGCGCAAACGTTAGGCTCCGCAAAATGCGCGCTGCCGCCCTTGCCATTCTTGAATACCTCATCGGCTTCATGGCGCTCGCCTGTTTCGCCTACTTGGCGTTCGGTCGAGGTCAGATCACCGATGAGTCGTTCGTCTTCGCTTTCAAGGCCAGCTCGCTACTTGCAGTTGCTGAACTCACTTTCCTATTCGCCCGCAAGTCGCCAGCCAACCGACTCATCCTTGGAGCCAACCTGTGGCTCATTGCAGGTGGCGCAGCTGCCTTCACTGAGCATTGGTGGTGGCTTCGCGTCTATCAGCAGTTCGGTGAAGCCAGCCTGTTCTTGGCCATGCTTCTGATTGGCGTGTTCACTACCTTCTTCACCCCGAGTGGCTTCATCGCCAAGATTGGCCCGGCGGTTGCTGTCAAGCGGTCATCGCTGATCCTCATAGCCGCAGTTGCTTGCGCACTGGCGGTGGCCATCTACTTCAGAGGCAATGTTAAGTATGCTGCGGTCATTCCCGTCATCGCACTGTCGTGGCTCAATCGCTTGCTGCGCCACAGACTACCGAGTGAGACCTAACCCGCTTAGCTCGAACGTTTGCCACGTAAAGGGAAATTTGTCACGGTAGTCACGGCAAAATGTGTGCAAGCGATCTGAGTGCGATCACACCTACCTCAGCGGGCAGGTTGCTTCGCACGTTAAGCATCAAAAGCCGCGTCTCTTGCACACAGCCCTCGTTCGATGTACGATTTTTATATTGAATTCCTACCGCTGAGGTTACGATGCTCGTCACTGATAAAGGTCAAGTCACTATCCCAAAGCGCATACGCATGGCTGCTGGTATCGTCTCGGGTAGCGAAGTTACGTCTAGCCTAGAAGGCAGCAGGATTGTCATCACGCCAGTAGGTACAAATGTTAAGGAAGATCGTCGGGCTAAACTCAAGATCGCGGCCGCGAAGGTACGCGGCAGTTTCAGCGCGGAGTTTAAGCAACTTGGCGCAGACGAGATCATGAGCTTCATTCGGGGCGACGAGCCCGCCAAGACTTCCTCCATCCCAAGACCGAAAATAGTTCATGAAGATTGATCCAATTCGAAAGTTTGCGCTCGCGCTTGAAGCTGTAACGGAAGAACCGCATCATCACTTTTCGTCGTTCCGTGTGCGCGAAAAAATATTTGTCACGATCCCTCCGGGTGAGGAATATCTTCATGTGTTCGTGGATGAGCGGGGCCGTGAAACCGCGTTGGCGCTTTACTCTGAATTTATAGAGAAGCTGCTTTGGGGTGAAAAAGTTGTCGGGCTGCGAATACGCTTGAAAGCGGCAAAACCAAGCGTCGTGAAATCATTAGTAATGGATGCCTACAATACTCGGGTGAATAAAGATGCTGGTCCAAAAACTAAAAAAATGAAGGCGTCGGAGGGGAAAGAATGATGATTCAAAGCCTAACAAGCAGTTCAGCGTGAACTCGTTGCGTTACCCAATTTTTTGCGAGCGCTAAAATGTTGTAAACGACCGTATTAACGATTTCTTCAAGGCATTCTATGCCGCGTAAATTACCCGCCCCGCCACAATAGCGATAGTGTGCGTAACCCCCCTGCATCTCACGACCTAAATAGGGTGAATTATGGCTTTGGCTGCGGAGCGTTTTTGCAGTGACTGCCCTGAATGCTCGGGACACACGAGGGTTTGCGCAAAATACGCCTAAGGAGTATAGTTTGGCGATGTTGACTGTAATCAAAAGTCCCTTGTTCCAGAAGCTGTAACCGCTATATTGGTCGGAAGTAGAACGCGCAGAGTTTGCGGCTTATGTTGCCAGCAACCCCGAGGCGGGCGATCTAATTCGTGAGTCTGGCGGCCTACGGAAAATCCGCTGGAAGTGGCCGGGAACGGGAAAATCTGGTGGCGTTCGGATCATTTACTTTACTCGATCACAGCAAGGTGAGGTCAAGCTTGTTACAATGTTTGCGAAGGGCGAATTGGAAAACATTCCCGTCGCAAAGCTAAAGGAGATTCGCCGTGCCCTCGAAAATTAAACGCCTTACCCAAGCTGAGATTGCAGCGTTCGAAGCCAAGCGTGATATCGGCGAAGAAATACTGCAGTCCATTCGCGACCTAAAGGCTAATAAAGGCCATGTCGTGCTTTCGCCGGTGATCGAAGCTCGCAGCAAGATAGGGCTCTCGCAGTCGCAGTTTGCAGCGCTGCTAGGTGTCTCCGTTCGTACTTTGCAAGGGTGGGAACAGGGTCGCAAGCAACCCAGCGGGGCGGCTCGTACGCTGCTAGCAATTGCGCATTCAAATCCGCAGGCCGTCCTAGCGGTTTCAAAGCAATACGCGGCTGCCGCATCGTGAGATATAACCCTCCCATCTGTTCCTCATGTTACACGTTAGGAGTGAGAATAAAATGCTACCGATTACTTCAACCTAGAAACAGGAGTTGACCGCTTTTTCTGCTTGGAGATGCCGGAATTTAGCGACGCACCAAGTCGAGAAGGCGCGGTGGGTTTTGTTGGGGGTGTTGTACTGTATATATAAACGGTACATCAAATTGAACCGTTACTAGTCAATATTGTAAGAACGGTTTTTTAGTGGTTATATTTTGCTGGCATAACAGTTATAGTGTGGTTATGCAAAATAAAATACGTTAAGCTTCACAAACATCACTTTTTCCGTTGGCACGAAAATGCAAAGATTCATTCGTCAGAATATGCTAATCATTACTTGGCTAGGCGGCATTGGCATACCGCTTGCAATACTTTTTGCCGGTTGGGCAATAAATTCCAAGATCGAATCGACTAAGCTCGCGTCAGAATCATCCAAACTTGACTCCGAATACGTCAGACTCGCCATTGGAATATTGAACAAAGAAAAGGCGCCTGGCACGACCAATACAGCCCCATCTTCGCATGAAGAAGCGCTAAAGAAGTGGTCGTTGCGTCTACTTGACAAGAGGTCGCCTGAATCCTTTAACGAAGAAGAAAAGAAGGCTCTACTGAGTATTCCCGGCCTGCTAGATCCGGTGCGCGAAACCCGCTCTGTCGATCCGAAAGTCGAAGGTGATGGCTGTAAGGTGCTGGAGGCAGGGAATGCCTTGTACATCGCTGGCAAACACGCCGAAGCGATTCAAGCCTATCTGAACGTGCAAGACTTTGATAGGGCCGGTCAGGGGCTTTGCGTCGCGTCTATCTACGCCACGATTGGAACGATATATCGGCTGAAAGCTGATACGGTCGAGCAATCAAATGCGGGCGAGGCCGCAAGGCTATTGCGGCTCGCGAATGAGTTCAATCGAGCATTTGCGAATGCACTGATATGTCAACGAGGGAACTGTGAGAATGCCATTACATTGTGGCGGGACTGGAAGTTGAACCAGCGCCTGTGAAGCCTAACCCCTCGCTCAAGCGGAGCGCCAACGGCAGGCCACACTTCTTTCTTTCTGTTATAAAACTTAGGAGATCATCATGAAAGTATGCATCGATCCTGGCCACGGAATGAGCAATCGTCAGATGGGAATTTTTGACCCCGGTGCCACGCATACAGAGAATGGCTTCCTATTCAGGGAAGCTGATTTAACTCTACGGTACGGATTAACATTAAAAGATGTTTTCCGTTCGCAGCAAATCGAAGTCTTTATGACGCGAGACGACTCAACAGATCATGCTCCAGTCGGAAGTAGATCGGTTATGGCCAAGAATGCAGGCTGCGATTTATTCATATCACTTCACCTTAATGATTTTGATGACGACAGCGCAAATGGCGTGGAAGTCTTGTTTCGAGATAACAACGATAAGGCTCTCGCCCAGAAGATACAAGATGCGCTAGTAAAAACGACAGAAATGCGTGATCGAAAAATAAAGCAGCGAAATGACCTCGCAGTTCTCAAGTTCGATGGAACTGCAGTCTTGATAGAACTAGGTTTTATTGCCAATGACGACGATCGCACTAAACTGCTAGACGCTCAAGTTAGAGATGCTATTACTCGTGCTATTGTTGCGACGACTATTCAGCACTTCCGCAGTGCGTAGGTGAGACCTAACAATTCGTTTAAACTGACCCCGCTACGTGGCGGAGCAACTCACGCGTTGAGCTTCTCAGCGGGATGCTTCGATGAAATTTGAGCTTGAGACATTCAATCGTAACGTGACAGACCAAGAACTGCTACTGGACTTGATGGACGCTGACTGCAAGCTCAAGGAACAGGGGGAAAAGGCTGACTTATCGCTCTTACACTCTTACAAGGAGTTCGGGAAGTATTCCGCAGCTACGATTGGTGTCCGGTTCGGCTCATGGAACGACGGATTGCGGAAAGCGGGACTAACTCCGAGCGAAGAAAAGAATGTTTCTATCGAGAATCTTTTCGATAATTTGAAATTAGTCTGGATCGCGAAGGGCCGGCAGCCTGTCCATCGTGACATGAGTGCTTCGCCGTCCCAATACACGGCCTCAATCTATACCGATCGCTTTGGAGGTTGGAGAAAAGCCCTTGAAGAATTCGTGGCTTCCGTCGCTCAGGAGCAGGAGGAGCTTCTCAGCTACGAGGTTGATGTCAAAAGCAGCAAGGGCACAAAGAGAACGAGCCGCGATCCGTCACTGGCGCTGAGGTTCTTCGTATTGAAGAGAGACCGCTTTTGTTGCATTGCTTGCGAACGCTCTCCCGCAACAGTGGCTGGTTTGGCGTTGGAGATTGACCACGTTTTTCCTTGGTCAAAGGGTGGCGAAACCATAGAAGAAAACTTGCAAACACTGTGCTTCGATTGTAACCGAGGAAAAGGCGTAACGTGAAGCCCAACCCATCAGTCCAAGTCCAAGGGGCGCACCGCAATAAAGCCGCGTCGCGCCCCTGAATTCAAACGTTAGGAGTGAGAATAAAATGCTACCCATTACCTCAAGCGCATGAAGTGAAGACGTTGGTGAGAACTGACGAGGCGGCATCACGCTAAACGCAAGCGCGCAAAAAAATTGAACTGCGCAATGCGTAAAAAAGCATAAAAGACAGTTAATAAAATGGCTGTAAACGCCCGTATTTAGGGTGTCTTCAAGGCATTCTACGCGGCGTAAATCACCCGCCCCGCCACAATCGTATGGGTAACCTTACCCTGCATTTCCCGCCCCAAATAAGGAGAATTATGGCCTTGGCTGCGGAGGGTTTTAGCGGTGACGGCCCAGAAGGCTTGGGGATCAAAAATGGTGATGTCTGCTGGTAAATTAGCCTTAAGTACACCATGTTGTAAGCCCAGTAAGCGCGCGGGCTTGGCGCTAATTAGGCTTAATGCACGGGTTAGGGAAACGCCGGATTGCGATGCCCACTTTAAGGTTAAGGGTAGTAATAATTCTAAGCCGGTGGCACCCGGCGTAGCTTCCGCAAAGGGCAGTAATTTTTCATCCGCATCCACTGGCGTATGATCGGAGCAAATAGCGTCAATGGTACCATCGAGCAAACCAGCGCTTAAGGCATCGCGGTCACGCGGGTCGCGCAAGGGGGGGGTGAAGCGATATTGCGGGTCAAAATAGCCGATGTCGCGATCACTTAAGTGGAGATGATGCACACCTACATCCGCCGTTAATGGTAAACCTTCCGCTTTGGCTTGCCGCACCAAGGCAACACCTGCACCGCTAGATAGCCTCTCGATATGAATCTTGGCACCGGTTTCGCGCATTAAAATAATAATTTTTGAAATGCTTAAGGTTTCAGCCGCAACGGGAATGCCGCCCAAACCTAGGCGTGTGGCCATTTCACCCTCATGGGCAACGCCGCCAGCGGCCAAATGTGAATCTTCTGCGCGTAACCATACCGTATAGCCAAAGGTGGCCGCGTATTGCATTGAGCGGCGCAGTACGGCGGTATCAAATAACGGGGCGTTGGCTTGGCTAAAACCTACGCAGCCAGCTTGGGTAAGCTCAACCAATTCACATAATTCCTTGCCGCCTAAGTTGCGCGTGAGTGCGCCTAGTGGGTATACCTGTGCTTGCTTATTGGCGCTGGCGCGGCGCTTCAGCATGTCCACTAAGCTTGGCTCATCTAATACTGGATCAGTATCGGGTGGGCACACAATACTGGTTACCCCACCGGCTGCGGCAGCGAGTAATTCGCTCTCTAAATGCGCTTTGTGTTCGGCTCCAGGTTCGCGCAAACGCGCGGCCAAATCTACAAAACCGGGGCAAACAATTTTGCCAGCGGCATCAATTACCTTATCGGCGACAAACTCTTGCGGGGGCTCGTCAATGCCAGCGATTAGGCCATTACTCAAAAATATATTGCGGGTGCCGTGCAAGTCAGATTCATCTGCTGCTAGGGTAAATAGTTTGGCGTTGGTGATAGCTATATTCATAGTTGTCTATATATTATTATCGTCATTGCTAATGCGTGGCTACCATTGCCATCACGGCCATCCGCACCGCAATGCCAAACGTGACCTGCGGCAAAATTACACTTTGGTGCCCATCGGCAATGCTCGAATCAATTTCAATGCCACGATTCATCGGCCCTGGATGCATCACAATGGCATCCGGCTTTGCTCTTGCTAATTTATCAGCCGTTAAGCCGTAGCATTTATAAAATTCGTGCGCGGAGGGTAGGGTGGCACCGGTCATTCGCTCGTTTTGCAGGCGCAGCATAATTACTACGTCGCAGCCTTCTAAGCCACGTGCCATATCGTGATGTACGGAAACACCAAGGTTAGCAATTTGTGCGGGTAGCAGAGTTTTCGGTGCGATTACCCGAACATCGGGGCAACCCAATGTCGTCAAGGCATGAATATCGGAACGTGCAACCCTTGAATGTAATACATCACCAACAATCGCCACGCTTAAATTATGGAAAGATTTTTTATAGTGCTTGATGGTGTACATATCCAGCAAGCCTTGCGTTGGATGCGCGTGGCGACCATCACCGGCGTTAATTACCGCCACGCCGTCGCGTACATGATCAGCAATCAAATGCGCAGCACCTGACTGTGCATGACGCACCACAAACATATCGGCATTCATTGCCGCTAAATTGTCGATAGTATCAAGCAGCGATTCGCCTTTGCTGGTACTTGAAGCGCCGATGTTTAGGTTAATCACGTCTGCAGATAAGCGTTTAGCGGCAATTTCAAATGTGGTGCGGGTACGGGTAGAGTTTTCAAAAAACAAATTGAAAACTGATTTGCCGCGCAGTATTGGCACCTTCTTTACTTCGCGATCGCCTACGCTTACAAACTGTTCCGCAGTTTCTAAAATTTGCTCAACAATAGTGCGCGGTAAGCCTTCGGTGGTGAGTAAATGCCGTAGTTTTTTATCAGCGGTGAGTTGGGGGTGGCGCATTATCTAGGCTCAATAAATGTAGAGTAATTGGTGTTGAGTTATCGGGGCTTTATCTTCAGCACCAATAATTCAGGCGCTAGTGCAGTAGCTGGTGTTTGTTCTAAAACAAGCTCTTGATCAGTTGGTAAATTTAGCGTGAAGGCGCAATAATCCGGTGCTATTGGCAACTGGCGGCCACCGCGATCAACTAAGCAAGCAAGGCTTACTTTTGCGGGACGACCGAACTCAAATAGCTCATTAAGTGCGGCGCGTACAGTGCGGCCCGTGTACAAAACATCATCGACTAAAATCACGTGCATGCCGGTAACATCAAAATCAATCTTGCTTGGCTTAGTTTGCCGATGCAGTCCGATAGATTGAAAATCGTCGCGCTGTAAAGTAACCGCTAATGATCCGGATGCAACCGTTATATCTGCTTGGGCTAGTTTTTCAATTAAACGTTCAGCCACCCAAATGCCACCCGTGTACAGGCCAATAACGGCTAATGATTTTGGCGGTGCTTCGCCAATCGTCATCGCGACTTGAGAGGCGAGTGAATCGATTAAATTTTCAACACTGGGAATCGTCTTCATGATCTTTAAGTGGTTACTTGGGTTGGGGTATTGCGTGAATCGAAGTAAGACTGCAAAATTACACAGGCGGCAAGCGCGTCGAGATTCCTATCTTTAGGGCTTCTACGGGTACTGCTGGGGTCTGAAAGCGAGGCCGCCTCAAGTGAAGTGTAACGCTCATCCACGTAATGCACCGGCTTTTTAAAGTTTTCGGTTAAACGATTGCCAAAGCGTTTAACTAGTGGCGCTAATGGATGCGGTCTATCATCATGCGTGAATTGCGGCATACCAAGTACAAACAATTCAGGTTGCCATTCCTTCACAAGTTTGGTCACGGCATCCAAGCGTTCTATATTCGATTGCACATGCAAGGTAGTTAGTGGGTTTGCCATGCCAAAACCTAAATCACCAGAAGCTACGCCGATGCGTTTTTCCCCAAAATCAAACGCTAATACGGTTCCGGTTTTGGCAATATCATTGTTCATGCGTGTCCTGCCTCGCCATGCAATGCAGCGGGGTTAAAGCCCAGCATACCCATTGCCGCTGTTACTCTTTCTCGCGGTGCATGTTTAAAAATAACGTCAGGGTTCGCCTTTACCGTGAGCCACGCGTTCTCGGCAATTTCGTCTTCTAATTGCCCTGCATCCCATCCCGCATAGCCTAAGCAAACCAATAGCCGCGTTGGCCCAGAACCATTGGCAACTGCCTGTAATATATCTTTGGAAGTAGTGAGTGCAAAATCATCATTGATAATGAGTGATGAACCCCATGCACCCACCGGTTGGTGCAATACAAAACCGCGATCAGTATGCATCGGCCCACCCATAAAAATTTGCGCATCATATCTATCCGCGTTTTGCAGCGGTATATTGAGTTGATCAAACAATTTACCCATCACCACTTCAGTAGGGCGGTTAACAATAATGCCCAGCGCCCCCTTATCTGAATGCTCGCAGACATAAACGAGTGACTTTCCAAAAAAGGAATCCGCCATATTAGGCATGGCGATTAAAAAATGATTAGTGAAGTTTGGTGTTTTCATAAGGTGATAAATGTTATTTTACGCATCTCTATTGCTTGATACAAACTGATGAACGCACTTTCTATGCCTAAAGCTGACTTAAAACCACAAAACGAGCATAAACACCTGCTATTTTGGTTCCGCCGTGATCTGCGCACCTTTGACAACGCGGGGCTATACGCCGCCCTACAAACGGCTAAAAAAGTAAGCTGTGTGTTCGTGTTTGATCGTGAAATACTTGATTTACTAGAAGATAAAGCCGATAAGCGCGTTGATTTTATTTGGGCATCTGTGCAAGAAGTAAAGCAGGCGCTAATTGGAGCCGGTGGTGATTTAATCGTGCTTTATGATTACGCCAGTGCCGCAATCCCCAAACTGGCAACGCAGTTGAAAGTAGACGCTGTTTTTACTAATACCGATTATGAGCCGCAAGCCATCGTTCGTGATGCCAATGTTGCCGCTGCGTGTGCTAAAAACGGCATTGATTTCCAAACCGTTAAAGATACGGTGGTATTTGAAAAGCGCGAGGTATTAACCCAAACAGCAGGCATCTACAGCGTATTTACACCCTACAAAAACGCGTGGTTAAAGCGTTTGCGTGATAATGATTTGAGCTCGCGACCCTGTGAAAACCATCTTAATAAAATCGCAAAAGCGCCAACGGAATTTGCCGCCATGCCCAGCTTAGAAAGCATGGGTTTTCAACCCACCAATTTAGCTACCTATGTAACGCCAGGCATGGCGGGTGCCGCAAAGCTAGTAGAAGACTTTATTCCACGCATGCACAACTATCACGAAGCGCGTAATTACCCGTCGGTAAAGGGTGTTTCGTACTTGTCGGTGCACAATCGTTTTGGCACTGTTTCTATCCGCCAACTAGCGCGCATCGCCTACGCTGAAACCTTACGCGCAAGTAATGAAGGGGCGCAAATATGGCTCAACGAACTTGTTTGGCGAGACTTTTATTTTCAAATTATGTTCCACTCGCCCCACGCGGCCGAACGCTGCTTCAAACCGATGTATGACACCATAAAATGGGAAAATTCCCCCGCGCTGTTTGCAGCGTGGTGCGAAGCCCGTACCGGCTACCCCATTATTGATGCCGCCATGCGCCAGCTAAACCAAACCGGCTATATGCATAACCGCCTGCGCATGATTGTTGCTAGTTTTTTAACCAAAGATTTATTAGTAAGCTGGCAATGGGGCGAAAAATACTTCGCCGAAAAATTGATTGATTTTGATCTCACAGCCAACAACGGCGGCTGGCAATGGGCCGCATCCACCGGTTGTGATGCCCAGCCCTACTTTAGAATATTTAACCCCATTAGCCAAAGCGAAAAGTTTGACGCAGCAGGCAAGTTTATCCGCCGCTACCTGCCCGAGCTTAAAAACATCCCAGATAAATTTATCCACGCCCCCTGGACCCTCCCGCCGCTAGAGCAAACCGCGCGCGGTTGTGTGATTGGGAAGGATTATCCTGCACCGATTGTAGACCATGCTACGCAGCGGGATAAGGCGTTGGCGATGTATAAGGTGGTTAGGTAATTGGGTACGCAACCCGGCTAAGTTACTTTGGCGGTATTACTATTTTGATAGTGTATATGCTATCATTTTATGATGCAAAAGCGAATAATCTTAGATACCAATGTATTAGTTTCTGCATTTACTAGTGCTGAAGGCGCATCGCGTGCGGTATTGCGCGGCGCACTTGAGGGGCGGTGGCAACCCGTAATTTCCTTATCATTGTTTCTTGAATATGAGGATGTGCTTTCTCGACCGCAAACTCTAGCACGCTGTCCATTATCGCAAGCTAAAAGAGATGTTTTGATTGATGCTTTCGCATCGAGATGTCAGATGATTGAATTGCATTATTTATGGCGACCTAACTTAAAGGACGAAGCAGATAATCATGTATTTGAACTGGCTGTTGCCGCGCAAGATGCGGTGTTGCTAACTTGGAATTTGCGGGATTTTGCGAGCGCCGAACTGCGCTTTCCGAGGGTACAGGTTTGTACCCCAGCGCAATGGATGATTTTGGATAAAGGAGAATGAAAAATGTCAGTGCTCACCATTAGGCTACCCGAAAGTAAACATCTGAGAATCAAAGAAATTGCGCGTGCAAGGGGACTCAGTACAAATAAGTTTATTGAAGAGCTGACCACGATCGCTATCGCCCAACAAGACCTACTTACGCGCTTTACCCTGCGTGCCAGTCGCGGTGATGCCATGCAGGGTTTGGCGGTGTTGGACGAGCTTGATGCGGCATTTGAAAAACGGCAGTTAGGTAACCAAAGAGCAAGCGAATAGAAATTAAATTAGCACGCCGTCCACGCTTCTTAAATCTCAGAATCCTCGTCAAGGCTAGCAATGAGCACCTGCGCTAAAGCGGCGCGTTCGTTTGCGGATAAGCGCATTGCTTCGGACTCCAATAGCTCCAATCGTGTTCCCATTATCGCCTCCAAAATAAGCTTATATTTCAAAGTTTACCTTATCCGTAGCCAAGTCCGTGGCAGCATATGCGCTAAGCATATGATCTTTATTCTTGTACATGTTTGTGCGTGCATAATCCCTGCCATTTTTCTGCCACATTCAATCCTAATTGATTCAGAATTACGCACGCACTATGGCGTACAGTACGGTTTGTGATTTAAGCTATTAGTTTAGCTAGAGCCTCACCGTAAACACACGATTCAAAATTAAAAAGCCGCTCGCATTCAACAATCTAAGGCGATCCATCATGAAGAAAAATATTAAAGCCATTCTTGCGTTTTCAGCCGTTGCAGCGGTCTCCGCTGCTGCTATTGGTGGTGCTTATTCTTGGTGGAAGGGGCGAGGGCTTAGTGGAGGTTTAAGCATTCCGGGCGTATCGGAAGCGATTGCGAATGAAAAATTTGAAGCGCTGGATTGTCAGGCTAAATATTTTGAATCTTCGCCTGCGTTGGCGCTCATGTTTACAGCGCCTTTAGATAGCAGCCAAAGTTACGCTAAGCGCATCACCGTGCTCAATTTGGGGCGGGTTAATGCTGCGGGCAAATCCATTACTTCAGATTCGAGTGATGACGAGCAAAACCAGGGCGTACCAGTTAGAAAAGCCAACCCGCCCAAAGTGGCCGGTGAAGGCACAGCCACGTTAACTAAAGCTGAAACTGATGCCGGTGGCGCACGCTTAGAGACCAGTTGGATTCAAGGCGATAACCCACGCGCCATTTACTTACCACATGTAATTCCGCGCAATAAATATCGTATCACCTTGAGCGCTGATTTAAGCGGTGGCAGCAATGAAAAACTGGGTAGAAATTTAAGTTGCGAAGTGGTAGCTGAGGCCATGCCTTCGTCATTTTTCTTCGCTTCAAAAGGTACGGTGTTGCCAGCCAAGCAAAATGGGGGCTTGCCGGTTATCAGCGTAAATGTAGGCGAAGTAGATGTGCAATTTTTACGCGTTGAGCCCGCACAATTGCCGAAGTTTTTAGCCAGTATTGTGGGGGGTAAAAAAGCGCCGCAAACCACTAACAGTGAAGACGACGAATATGACAACGGATATTACGATGAACGCCGTAAACCGCAGGGTTTGGTGCAGTCATATCAGCTAGATCAATTGCGTAAATATGCAAAGAGCGTATACACCAATCGCTTCGTCATGGACGCTCGTAAAAATCGGCGTAACGTCACCCATTTGCCAGTGGAAGATATTAAGGAGCTCCAAGACCCCGGTATTTATATTGCAGTGATGAGTGAACCCGGGCGCTTCCGTTCGGAATACCAAACCACCTATTTTTACGTGAGCGATATTGGCCTGCATGCACGCCGTCATGCCAATGGTTTAGATGTATTTGCGCACTCGCTTAAAACCGGTAAGCCGATGCACGATATTGAGTTTAAAGTGCTCGATGAAAACGGCAAAGTAGCCATGACTAAATCAGCCGATGGCGAAGGCTTTGCCACTTTTGCTACCGCCACCAATCCGCTAAAAGTGCTCACCGCCAGCCGTGGCAATGAGTATTCTATTTTGTCACTGATGGAGCCAGCGCTGGATTTATCGGAGTTTGATGTAAGCGGCCATCAAGCCTCACCTACCAAGGTTTATGCCTATGCAGGCCGCGATATTTATCGCCCCGGTGAAACCTTTGAAGCCAGCATTTTAGTGCGTGACCAAGATGGCGCGGCATTGCCACCCACACCTATTCACGTAAATTTAAAACGCGCTGATGGCAAAGCGGTGGAGCAGTACTTAATCACGCCTGATCCAGCACGGGCAGGTTTTTTACGGCAAAAAGTTGTGCTACCGCAAGATGCGCAAACCGGCACATGGGCGCTAGAGTTTAGGGTTGATCCAACCACCAAAGCGCCAAATTCAACCATGCGTTTTCAGGTAGAAGAATTTTTACCCGAGCGGATGAAGCTTGATCTTAAAGCCAAAGCTGAATATCTAGCACTGGGCGATAAACTCAATATTGACGTAACCGGTGCTTACCTTTATGGCGCACCTGCTGCTGGCAATAAATTACAGGGCTTTGTAAACACGGAACGTAACCGTAACCCCTTCGCTAAACTATGGCCAGGCTTTGAGTTTGGCGATGTTGCTGACGATGCCTTAAAGCAACGTGCCGATATTGAAGCCATTAATTTAAGTGAAACCGGTACTGGTCAGGTAGAAGTAAGTCCGTCAGAAAAGTTAAGCGAAAAAACCAATTCACCACTCACCGTGCGTGCCACATTGAGCTTGTTGGAATCCGGCGGACGCCCTGTTATTCGCAGCATTGAGCGCACCATATTCCCGACTGAAAAAATGGTCGGCGTGCGCCCAAAATGGGAAGGCAAATTTGTACGCGAAGGTAGCTTGGCCGAGTTTGAAGTGGTGCGTGTAGACCGCGCGGGTAAGAACGCGCCAGCAGCGCGCGTTAGTTTACGGCTATATCGTGAAGACCGTGATTATTACTGGGTTTTTGACGATCAACGTGGCTGGCATTCGGGCTATAACGAGCAAGAAGAATTAGTAGAAAGCCGCCAAATTGCCCTGCAAAACCGCGTTAGTGTGGCAGTGCCAGTACGCTATGGCCGCTATCGTTTAGAAGTGATTGATTTAGAATCGGGTGCGGCTAATCGTTATCGGTTTTACTCCGGCTGGGGTGCTCAAGAAAACGAAAGTATGGGTAGCCGCCCTGATCGCGTCGCGCTTAAGTTAGACAAAGCTAACTACCAAGCTGGTGAAACCGCCAAGCTCACTATTTCACCGCCCCATGATGGTGTTGCGCTCATCACTGTTGAGGGCGCGGGTGTGCTTATGCGTATGCATGAGAATGTTAGTAAAGGCGGCACGACAGTATCGATCCCGATTGATAAAAAATGGAATCAGCATAATTTATACATCACCACTACCGTATTCCGTCCTGGTAATGTTGGTGAAAAAATCACGCCAGCACGGGCACTGGGCTTAACGCACTTGGCGCTTGCGCGTGAAGATCGTAAGCTAAAAGTGGCTATTGATGTACCAGCAAAAAGCCTGCCTGACACCAAGTTAAAAGTAGTCCTAAAAGCACCCGGACTAGCGGGTGATACAGCAACCGCCACGGTGTATGCGGTAGACGTGGGTATCTTGAACGTAACCAATTTTCAAAGCCCCGATGCGTTCGAGTTTTTCTTAGGTAAACAACGTTATAGCCAAGATATTTTAGACATCTACGGCAAATTTATTGAGACAATGGAAGGCCAAAAAGGGAAGCTAAAGTTTGGTGGTGATGCTAGAACCCGCGATAAAGCCAATACGCCGAAGAAGGTGCGGCTGGTAGATTTATATTCCGGCCCAGTCACCTTAAACAAAGCGGGCGAAGCGGAGTTATTTTTAGATATTCCTGATTTTAATGGCACCTTACGCGTGATGGCTGTGGTGGCTGGCACCAAACAATTTGGCCGTGCGGAAGCTGAAACTATTAGCGCTGCACCCATTGTGGCCGAGCTTGCCATGCCGCGTTTTGTGTCCCCCGGTGATCGTGCCAACATCGCTTTAGATGTTACCAATACCACAACCGAAACCCAGCAAACTACGGTCACCCTAAGCAGTGATGGCCCAGTAAAAATTACTGGCGGTACTGAGCAATTAACCCTTGCGCCAATGCAAAAGAAAACCCTGCGCTACAAGGCGCAAGCCACCGACGGTGCGGGTGAAAGTACGGTTACTGTCTTGGTGAAGGCGGGCACCAAGGCGCAGCCAGTCAATATTAAGCGGCAATCATTGCTGGTCATCTCACCACTCACCGCGGCCGAACGTACGCGCCGCTATGTGCAGTTAGCCCCCGGTGAAACTTTGAAGCTTGAGCCTAATAGCTTGGAAGCTTATTACCCTGGCAGCGCCTTGATGTCCACCACGTTTTCAAATGTGCCGCCCATAAACGTTGATCAGCTAGTGAAAGGGCTGTTAGGCTATCCCTATGGCTGCCTTGAGCAAACCACCAGCAAAGCCTTTCCGCATTTGATTATTGATGATGCCTTGGCTGAGCGTGCAGGGCTAAAACCCTTTAGCAAAGAAGAACGTGAAAAAGCGATGGGGCAAGCTATTGCCCGCTTGGCGGGGTTACAGCGCGAAAGCGGTGCCTTCTCATTATGGGGCGAAGGCTTGGATGAGCCGTGGTTAAGCGCCTATGCACTGGATTTCCTCACCACTGCGCAAACGCAAGGCTATAGCGTGCCTGATAACGTGCTAAAACGCGGTAACACGTGGATGCTTAAGCAATTGCAACAGGCGGCATCAAGCTTTCCTGCCATGACCGCTAAGACTGATAAAAACAAACCGCAAGATAGCATTAGTCAAGAATCCGCATGGTGGGGCTATGACGGCAATCGTGGGAATGCACGTGAAAGCCATCGGCGCTTGGGAGCATTGGCCTACATGGGCTATGTGTTGTCCAAAGACGGTAAATCAGCACCGCTAGCCGCACTACGCATCTTGCACGATGACTATCGCACGCGTTCTTTATCGAGCTTGCCGTTAGTCCATTTGGCCGTGGCCTTGAGTGCGATGGGTGATACTAAACGTGCGCAAGAAGCGCTAGATACCGCATTCTCCACGCCTTATGGAATGAATGGTTATCAATGGGAATGGTTAGGCGATTACGGCACACAGTTACGGGATACCGCAATGTCCGTCGCGTTGATGGAGAAACACAAGCTCAAACATCCAAAAGCGGGCGGTGATTTAGTCGGCCTATTGTTGCGCTTAACCGGCAACGCGCGCTGGTTATCCACGCAAGAACAAACCGCGTTGTTATTGGCAGCACGTAGCTTTGTAAATAGCGGTGGTGATAGCTGGAAAGCCAGCTTGAATCGTAACGGCAAGGCCGAAGCATTTGAATCTGGCAAAGCTGGTGGCACACAAATGCGCGAGATTGATTCTGCCGCCGTAAAGCAAGGCGCGAGTATCACAAATGATGGTGCTAAGCCCCTATTTGTGGGCATTGAGACCGTAGGTTATGCCGTAAAGCCGCGTGAAACGAGTGATGAATATTTTGCCTTCCGCCGCACCTATTACGAGCCAAGCGGTAAACAAGTGGGTAATCGTGCGCTAGTGGTGGGTGAGCAAATCATCGTTCATCTTGAGGTGCAAAGTAAGCGCTGGATTGAAGATGCAATGGTCATTGATCGTATCCCTGCAGGCATTGAAATTGAAAATCAAAACTTAACGGCAAATAACGCCAGCAACCCGTTTTCAAACTTTGATCCTAAGCTGGATAAAACTAAAACCACCGAAGCCAATCGCATCTGGGGCAACCGTACACCAGAAGCGCCTGCTGAGGCGATGGCTAATCCAAAAATTAAGCATCGCGAATTTAGGGATGATCGTTTTGTGGTGGCGGCTAAATTAGAGGGCGTGACTGATTTGTACTACGTCGTTCGTGTAGTCACGCCGGGCGAGTTTGTGATTCCCGCCGCCTTTGCTGAAGATATGTATCGCCCAGAAATTCGCGGCAGCGGTGCCGGTAGTTCGCAAATACTGCAGGTTAATGAGAAGAAGTAGTTTGGCTGTTTAATGTGCTAAATAATGCGCTAAATTGAAAGGAGGAGCCGCCATGTTAAAACTAAAAAAACTGCACACAAGTTGGCGCGCCCTCCCGCGCTGGCTGCGCATCAGCGGCATAGTGATGGCAATAGCCACAGCAAGCCTGTTCGTACTTGATCGTCTCAATCCTATTACCTTAGATCCGCCCGATGAAAGCAGCATCGTCTTGGCCGAAGACGGCACCCCCTTACGCGCCTATCCATCGGCTGATGGCGTGTGGCGGCATAAAGTAACTATGGCCGATGTCTCGCCCCGCTACATCGCGGCACTGGTTCAATATGAAGACCGTTATTTTTACACCCACCCCGGCGTGAACCCAGCGGCCTTGGTCCGCGGTGCTTGGCAGTGGATCGCGAACGGTCATATTGTTTCGGGTGGTTCCACCCTATCAATGCAAGTGGTGCGTTTAATTGATGGCCAAAATGAACGCACCTTGTGGGGCAAGGCGAAGCAAAGCGTACGTGCGCTGCAACTGGAAGCCCATTACAGCAAAGCTAAAATTTTGGATTACTACCTAAACTATGCGCCTATGGGCGGCATGGTTGAAGGCGTTGAAATGGCATCGCGCACCTATTTTGGTAAGCCTGCTAAACACCTATCGCACGCCGAAGCCGCGATGTTGGCTGTGTTGCCGCAATCTCCTACACGCAATCGTCCTGACCGCGAACCCGCACGCGCACAAGCCATGCGCGACAAGGTTTTGGCGCGTATGCAAAGTAGCGGTGCATGGTCGCCTGAAATTGTGGCGGATGCAAAAATGGAGCACATCGTCGCGCAACCACCAAGCAATATCAGCGCTACATGGCTGGCACCATTGGCGGCCGAGCGTAGCAAGAATGAGGCAAAGTCGAAAAAGAGTGCGACGCAAATTGTGCAGACAACGATAGACGCCAATCTGCAAGCCCGCATTGAATCACTGCTGCAAGATCGCGTACGCAATCTGCCGCCCAAAGCGTCCATCGCTGCATTGGTGATGGAAAACGATAGTATGTTTGTGCGTGCCTATGTAGGTTCAGCCGATATGCATGATGTTGAACGTAGCGGCCATGTTGATATGACCCGCGCCGTACGTTCCCCCGGCTCGGCGTTGAAGCCCTTCCTGTATGCAATGGCGTTGGATGATGGCTTGATTCATTCTGAAAGTTTGCTAAGCGATGCTCCGCAAAATTTTGGCGGTTACGCGCCCGGTAATTTTCAAGCTACATTCTCTGGCCCCGTGAGTGTTACCGAAGCGCTGCAGCGCTCTTTAAACGTGCCTGCAGTCGATATTTTAGAACGTACCCAACCTATCCGCTTTGCTAGTCGTTTACGCGCTGGTGGGCTGCGCATGCGTATGGATGAGGGCGCTACGCCGAATTTAAGTTTAATTCTAGGTGGAGGCGGTACCACCTTGGAAGAATTAGTGGGAGCTTATCGTGCGTTTGCCGTGAATGGCGTAGCAGGCAAACCACGCTTGAGCAAAGATGCCCCTATCGTACAAAACCGCATGATGAGTGAAGGCGCTGCGTGGATTATTCGCGATATCTTGGAAGGCGGTAGTCATCCCGATAAGCCCGCAGGCGATATCACCAGCCGTCCGCCGTTCGCATGGAAAACCGGCACCAGCTTTGGATTTCGCGATGCATGGGCAGTGGGCGTAACTGATCGTTACACGATTGGCATATGGCTAGGCCGCCCCGACGGCACCCCAAACCCCGGATACTTCGGTGCCAATAGCGCCGCACCATTGGCGCGAGACATCGCTGCCATATTGCCGAGAAGCCAGAAAATACGTGCGTCTCGCCCCACCTCTGTCG
>JANMDR010000063.1:0-23154 GCA_031376425.1 Betaproteobacteria bacterium | reverse complement strand
CCATGATCTACGTCACGCACGATCAGGTAGAGGCTATGACCTTGGCCGATAAAATTGTCGTGCTGCGCAATGGCTTGGTAGAGCAAATAGGTGCGCCGCTTGAACTCTATGCCCATCCCTGTAATGAATTTGTAGCGACCTTTATCGGCTCACCGGCGATGAATCTATTTACGGCAACATGTTTGAAGATGGCCGATAATAAGGTGTCGTTGGCGCTGGGCGCAACAGAAAACATGACCGTATCTTGCGCCACTAGTGCAACGCTTCGTGCAGGGGACAGCTGCCGCCTTGGTATTCGACCTGAACACATTCGCGTTCTTGATGCAAAAGATCTGCAAGAAAAAGATCTGCAAGCTAAGGATCTACAAACACATACACCTAACTTCAGCGCTAGTGTTAAAGTAGTTGAACGTCTCGGTGCTACGACTTATGTGTACGCGAAGCTGGATGCGAATGCTCAAGATTTTTGCATTGAAGCCAGTGGTAGCAGTACGATAACAGCGGGCGATAAAATTACCGTGGTGTTCGATTCGTATCAGTGTCATTTATTTGATGCAAGCGGTAATGCCGTAACACAAACACGGGAGATGATGGCATGAGCAAAATAGAGTTTTGGCGCTCGCACGCTATTGTAAAAATTGCTATCGTTGTTGCCATCGAGGTTTCAAGCAGCGTTGCGCAGGCGCAAGACGCTAAGCCAAAGATTCTGATTACACCTGCGTTAACAGAAGCCCATACTATTATTGGTATGCAATATTTTGTGGTGGGTACCTTGGCTAAAGCCTGTGAAGCTACACTCAATAAACCAGAAACCTATACTAAGGAAATACAAAACATTTGGCTGGCGCAGAACAAGAAATTTATAGATGCGCTCACCCGTTACCAGACCGCGCTGTTTGCAGATATTGCTGCGCGTGAGGGTAAAGAAAAACTCGCTGCGGAAAAATCCCGCTACCGGCAAATTATTATTGCACAGGGTTCAATGATGGCAGACCAATTTATGTCGCGTGGCGAAAAGCCAGTCCAGTGCGCTAAGGCTGAACATGGTTTTAGCATTGGCTATTTTGACATTACCCCGCAGTTTCCGCTCTATGCCGAAGCCATGACCTTGGTGCAAGCGACGGCTGATTAAGCAGAGCATCACAATTTGTCCGGACAAATTTTGTTTGTCGTAGTACCATAACGTTTTTAACGTCATTGGTGATTAATGGTGCTCGTGCCATTAACCTTGGAGGCAATGTGAATCGACTTTTTACCGGTAGCAAAGTTGTGGCAACCATTGGTGTGGCCGTATTGTTTGGATTAATTGCGCCGCAAGCTATCGCGCAAACAAAGGCATTAGAAGGTAGCCGCCTTCCCTTATTTTTAAAGTGGTTCGGCGGGGAATGGAATAACCATGAGCAGGTATGGCTGCAAAAAGGTGATACCGCCAATTTTGTAGATGGTAAACCCGTTGACCCCATTGCCCATACCCACCATATTTTTGCCCCCGTTAAAGCCCCCAAAGTGGGCGAGCACACATTTTATATTCAGCAGAATATGGATGCGGATTCGGCAAAAATTTATCGCCAACGCTTATATAGAATTAGTGCCGACAATGTTGAAAATGCCATTAAGCTAGAGATATTTTCATACCCCGATGAGAAAGCCTTCGTCAACGCTCACTTAAAACCAGAACTGTTCAAGGACCTTGAATTATCTGCCTTAAAAGCCAATCCAGGTTGCGAGGTTTATTGGCGTTATCAGGAAGCTGAAAAAGAATTTATCGGCACCATGAAACCCGGTGCTTGCAACTTTTTTTCGCAACGTAGTCAAAAGAAAATAATCATCAGCGACACCCTAAAACTCAGTGAATCCGAAATTTGGATTAACGATCAAGCCCGTGATGAGCAGGGTAATTATGTGTTCGGCAGTAAAACCAATACGCCCGTAAAAAACCGTAAAGTGCGCTACTACACCGGCTGGGCCGTGCTCAATCGTGCAGGCAAAGATGCCAAGCCCGAAGATAAAAAATACAGCAATCGCCGCGATTTAATTACCCATAATGAAGGTGCGTATTTGCCTGTGCTCTGGGACGACGGCACGCCCAGCCCCTACGCCGTGCAATTAGCGCAGCTGACCTACCAGAACACCAAAACCGCTATTTTGAAATTAGCTTTGGTAGATGCTGTCACTAAAAAAAGCATCATGTATATTTGGGGCAATACCGACGCCACCCGTCTGGGCATGAATTTAACTTGGTTCCAAGTTGGCCTAACGCAAAAAACAGATCGCGTGCACTACGGATTTGATGAAACACCAAAGGTGATAACAGAAGTTAAACCGACTGCGGAAAAATAGTACGGTGGCCGTGCCGCCCATCATGAAATCCTAAGGCTTCAGTAACCCCGTCACGTCTTCCACATAGCCTTCAATTTGCGCGATGAGTTTATTTTTTTGCTTTGCCGTTGCGCTATTTATTAGCCATATGTTCAACGCTAAAATTTGCTGCTCTTGTTCGCTTATTTGCGCTTGATATGCTGGGCTGCGACGGGTTTCGGGATTGGTTATTCGCGCTTTTATAGCAGCACTGATTAATGTGGGCTCTTTGCCATGTTCGCGCAGCAGTTTTAGCATCTCGGTTTGACCGCGTTTGCTTTGCGCTTGACGTGCCTCATCTAGCAGCGGTAGGGCAGAAATTACTTCGGTAATTTTGGCGCGTTGCGCATCGGATAATTTGCCAAAGTCGTTTTCAAAGTGTTCCATCTGCTGCTCAAGCTGGCGTTTTTTGCGTTCTGCAATTGGGCGTGCAATTTCTTTGGCACGTTTTGCGTTTTCTTTTTCGAATTTGCGTTCCAAGTAGTCAATTTGCGCAGGCGATAATTGTGCAATAAATTCCACAATATCGGGCATAAAAAAATCTGTTGCGCGGATGATGGACGCTTTGAATTCATTCAGGGTCACGTCAAAATCAGAGGCGGTGACGGGGCGGCTAAGTTGTTCTTTACTTTGTACTAATAGTTTTTTGTAAATCGGCAATTCATTTTCACGATGCCATTCCACCAGCTTGGTCCATCGCGGGCGAAGCCAAGTTTTTTGCGTGCTGCTAAGATCAACAAAATCATCTAAATAGTAGTTGAGTACAACAGCTGCATTATTGTAGGCCAAACGCGTGGCGGTGCAGGCGTTGAGGGTGAAAACTAGGGTAACAACAGTGAGCCAAAGCGTGAGTTTGCTGCGCATAATTTTTTGCTTCCGAATTGGGAAGGAAATATTATGCGGGAGTTAGATTAAGGGAAGCTTAAGGTGAGGGTATTCGACGCAGCTATGGTGCTAATCCTAAACCTAAACCTAAACCCTAAGGCTTTAGCAATCCCGTTACGTCAGCAACATAGCCATCAATTTGCGCGACTAACCTCGCTTTTTGTTTTGGCGTGGCGTTATTAATTAGCCATGCTGTTAGCTCAGCTACTTGCCAAGCCTGATCGACCACTACGGCTTGATAGGCGGGGCTGCGATTGGTTTCTACGTTCTCTACCATGCTGCGAATATAGTAGATGACTACTTGCGGTTTTTGGGCGCTTTCACGGAGCATTTTTAAGGTACTGGTTTGCACCCGTTTGCGATCTTCTAGGCGTAGTTCGTCATAGGGCGCTAGGCCAGAGATTACTTGGGTAATCTTTGCGATTTGCTCTGAGCTTAGTCTGCCAAATTGGTTGTCGAAACGGTCAAGATAGCGGGTGATGCGATCTTTCTTGCGCTTATCTAGTGGACGGGCGATTTCTTTGGCTAATTTAGCGTCGTCTTTGGCAAATTTGCGTTCAAGGTAATTAATTTGCGCAGGGGTAAGTTGGGCTACAAATGCCGCCACGTCTGGTAGAAAAAATTCAGTGGCGCGGGCAGCGGTGGCGCGGCCTTCAAGATAGAGCGCATTGATGTCGGCTGCAACAACTTGTTTATCAATTTTTTCTTTACTTTGCTGCAGTAGTTTTTTATAAATCGGTAATTCGTTTTCGCGATGCCATTCAACAAGCTTTTTCCAGCGAGGCGTGAGCCATGTTTCTTGCTCACTCGTTAAATCAAAATAATCATCTAAAAAATAATTGAGCACAGTCGGCGCATTGTTATACGCCAACCGTGCCACGCTGCACGCGCCCAAAGTGAGTACGGCTGCTAAGGCCAGAAGCCACAGCCAACGGGCATTTGTGCGGTGCGGGGTGTTTTTCATCGGCAGTTTTACCTATACGCCCAGTAATTGCACTTCAAAACAAAGGGTTGCGTTTGGTGGAATATCGCGGCCTGCACCTCTCGCACCATAGCCTAAATCAGGTGGCAAAATGAGTACGCGGGTGCCGCCTACTTGCATACCGGCCACACCTTCGTCCCAGCCGCGAATAACTCTGCCGCCGCCTAGGGGGAAATTAAATGGCTGACCACGGTCAACGGATGAATCAAACTTTGTGCCTTTTACCCCGCCGTTATAAAGCCAGCCGGTGTAATGTACCGATACATTTTGTCCGGAGGTAGCAGTAGCGCCTGTGCCTACTACGGTGTCTTCGTATTGCAAACCTGATGCGGTCGTTGTCATGATATTTTCTTTACTGTTAGGGTTGGATGGAACTACGAGTGTGAGCTGAATTTGGTGCTCACTTTGGTATTAAGCGCTTGAAACATTGAAATTAGCATACCGGCCGTAGCGCCCCAAATATAGCGCTGTTCAAATGGAATGGCATGGTAACTGCGCATTTTACCTTTATACATCTTCGCTTCGCGTTTATGATTTTTTTCATCCAACAAAAACGCCAAGGGCACTTCAAAGCATTCTGCCACTTCAAAAGGGTCTGGTGCGTAGGCCACCGGTGGTTCTATCCAACCAACAATAGGTGTTACGCAATAGCCAGTGCCGGTGATGTAGTCGGGCAACTGGCCAAGTAGCTGTATTTTTTCAATCGCTACCCCTGTTTCTTCTTCCGTTTCACGCAGTGCCGTGGCAATAGCGTTTATATCTTCAGGGTCGCGTCGCCCGCCGGGAAAACTAATTTGCCCAGCATGGTCGTGCAAATGTGCGGTACGTTGGGTGAATAATACGGTGGGGCCGTGAGCATGATTTACTACCAGCACCAGCACCGCTGCCGGACGTAAGGGTTCGGTTAAAGTATCGGGGTGTTCGGTATCAATATCTTCGTGGGTATGGGCATTGTTACGCGCTTGCTCATGAATGCGTGCATACATGCGGGCAATGTCGGCATCGCCAGTGCTGGGCATTTCTGCAGCGCCGATTAAAAGCCGTTGTAGTTCAGCTTTGGTCATCGGGCTAATTTCGTGATAGTTTTCATTCTGCTATTTTATCCTGAGGTTGCTATGATTTTTTATGACTATTTTCGTTCTTCCGCCGGTTATCGAGTGCGGATTGCATTAAACCTTAAAAACATTGTGGCAGAACGCCACGCAGTGAGTCTCATCAATAACGCTAATCATCATGCAGATTATATGGCGCTGAACCCTCAAGGTTTTGTTCCGTTATTGATAGATGGTGACAACGGCGATAAGTTTCAACTCACCCAATCAATGGCGATTATTGAATACCTAGAAGAATGCTTTCCCACACCGGCATTACTGCCTAGCACCATAAGAGATCGCGCCACGGCACGTGCCTTGGCGCTGATGTTGGCTTGCGATGTGCACCCGCTGAACAATAAGCGCATTCTCGATTACTTAAGTGAGCCGCTTAAGCTGGATAAAGACGCTAAAGCCGCATGGACCAATAAATGGATTAGCGATGGCCTGCGCGCTTTTGAGGCGCATCTCGTAACCCGTCCTATAACCCCTTTTTGTTTGGGTGATACAGCGGGCATTGCCGATATTTTTCTCATCCCGCAAATTGCCAGTGCCCAGCGCTTTAGTGTAGATGTAAGCGCCTACCCACGGTGTATGGCAGTGTATACGCACGCCATGCAGCACCCCGCATTTGATGCGGCACAGCCGGCAAAACAAACGGACGCAAGTTAGTCAGCGCTATAAAAAATAGTGGGAACTTTTTTGGCGATTAAGGCAATAAGGTGAAAACCTTAGGAATCCTATCGGCGCGATGGAATTAAAACAAGAACAGCAATTACTGCGGCAAATGCGGGCGGGTGATGAGGCTGCGTTTAATGCGCTGTACGTCGCCCATGCCAGTCATTTGTATCGTTTTTGCTTATTACGCATGCGTTCATCCGATTTGGCGGCCGATGTGGTGCAGGAGACTTTTATGGTGCTTATGTCGCCAAATTGCGGGTTTGATGCATTAAAAGGGAGTTTGGCGGGGTATTTATTTGGCGTAGCGCGTAATTTAGCTTTAAAGCAGGATGTAGTGCAGAACCGCTTCGTGGCTATTGATGTAGCGCTTAGTGATGAAGATGACGCACCAGAAATTGAAGAGAGTTTGTGGACGCAGGCTACTGCATCGCCAGAAGCAAAGCTTGCAACAGCGCAAAGCAATGACGCGGTAAAGCAAGCAATTAAAAAAATTGCGCCGCATTATCGTGATGTATTGATATTGTATGAGTTGCATGAATTTAGCTACGCCGAAATTGCCCAAATTTGCGGTATCGATATTGGTACCGTGCGCTCTCGGTTATCCCGTGCACGGGGGCATTTGCTGAAGCTGCTGGTTAGTTTGCAGGATGCATAATGAGATTAAGTAAGGGAACGTATGGAATCAAAAAATAATATTGGGTTAAGTCAGCAAATAGCAGATGCGCATGAGCGTTTGCAAGCGTTAAAAGCTGAATCGGCAACGCCATCTTTACCCCCACAGGTGCAGGCAAATCTGCAGCGGGCGTTTAGAGCGCAAGTTGCGAATAACGTGCATATAAATATTAGTGGCGACAACAGTTTGAGTTTAACCCGCAGCGGTGGGCGCAATGGGTTTGCCGCGCGCTTGGCACCACTATTAGCGGTGATCGCGGTGATGGCCGGAGCCATGACTATGTTAATGTCAGCCCAGCAAAATAGTGCTGATAATAATGATTGGCAAGGCGCAAAAACAGGGCATTTAAGTACACCTTTCATTGCGCTGAAAGATATAAAACTAATTGCCTTGGAACTAAATACCACTATTGTAGAAACTCAGTTATCACCGATGCAACTTGTGCGTTTGGGCATACCGGTTAACCCAAGCAATACCGCAAGCGCTATATCCGCGCAGGTGTTGATGAGTGATTCAGGGGAAGCGCTGGCGCTGAAGCTGGATTACTAAATATTGTTGATTATTTTTAAGGAAACTTTCATGAAAACCAATTCAAATATATCCCGTAAACTTGCAGTGCTTATTGGTGCCATTTTTGCCACGGCGGCCAGTACTTCTTATGCGCAACAAATCATTGATGAAGTTGCGATTGAAAAGATTGTGGTTGCAGCAGCCGATACGGCTGACACTAGTGCAACGCGCCCTATAATAATTAAGAGTTCGGCGATGCATAGCGCAGATGCTGGAACAATTTTTTTTGGTGATGATGTGTTTAGCGCTAAAACTGATCGGCAATTGAAAAATGCGCCCTATAGTGCCACAGCAGTAACTGAAAAAGTGCAGGTATTGCGGGACGGTAATGAGTTACGGCAAACAACATCAAAGCGACTGTATCGCGATGCTGCAGGTCGTACTCGTGATGAAACATTGAATAAAAATGGTGAAGTCACGGCAGTGCGCATTAATGATCTGCCGGAAACGGGAACGCTTTATCAGTTAAAACCAGCAAGCAAAACCGCCACCAAGCTTAGCCTTGGTGTAGGTTTGGGTCAGACGCTTTCGGGCTTGGATCCTTTGCTACAGCAAAAAGTAAATGAAGCGCTAGGCAAACTCAAATCAGGGGGTGGCAGTGAAGGCCCCACCACAACTGGAACGGGCACCGTGGATGACCCTAAAATTACAGTTACCCGTGTTGAAGGTGCAGGTGGCACCAATTCCCATATTCAGGTAAAAACGGGTGAAGTGCTGATTATGGATCGTAAAGGTGAAAATAGAGTTCTTTTCAAGGGTGCCGGTGATGGTGCGGCAACGGACGGCAATCGCGTTAAGACCGTTATTCTCAAAAACCGTGCACTTGGGGATGTTGATACGAGTAGCTTAGGCAGTCAAGCAAGTGAGATGTTGGCTGGCGTGATGCGTGATAGCGGCTTTGCTAAAACAGCCGTAAAGTCGTCTCTTGGTAGCCGCGATTTTTCGGGTATTAGGGCGGAGGGTACATTGAGTACCTATACCATTCCCGCCAACGCAATCGGTAATCAACAGCCCATTACGGTAAGCGATGAAATTTGGAAATCGTCTGATTTAAAATTGGTGGTGTATAGCAAGCGTAGCGATCCTCGTGAAGGTGACACTATTTACCGCTTGGAAAACATTCAGCGCGTAGATCAGCCGCTAAATTTATTTGCTGTGCCCACTGATTATAAAATCGTTGAGCCCTCGGTGAGCATTAATCGCAGCAGTATTGCCAAGTAGAATTTAATGTAGTTGAAAGATGCCGCAACGCTATTTGCTTGCGGCATCTTTCATTTTGGGATGCATGCCGCTGAGCCGTCAAAATTTTGGTACTCTAAGGGCATTGATACTAATTTTTGCGCCATGCCCTCTGCCCCGCCTTCGAGCATTCCCAAACCCAGTAGCAGATCACCGTTGCGATTAGCACTTGGCAGGGCTTGGTTCGTGCTTAAACGGCGTTGGCATTGGTGGTTCTCGGCAACACCCTACGCTACCGTACGTAATGCTGTAGACCTCACCTATACGCATGCTAGCCACCACACGCCGCTGTTGCGAGCCCTGCCCAATGTCGATATGCACCTGCAGCACAATAAGATAGCCAGCTTAAAAGTGGCGGCGGCGTGTATCGATGGCGTGGTGCTCAGGCCAGGCGAAGTATTTTCGTTTTGGCGTCTGGTTGGGAAGCCAACAGCGCGACGCGGTTTTAAAACTGGCATGGTATTGCGCAATGGTAAGGTGGCTGAGGGTATCGGTGGTGGCTTGTGTCAGATGACCAACCTAATTTATTGGATGACTATTCATACTGATCTAACCATCACCGAACGCTGGCGGCACGGTTTTGATGCTTTTCCTGATGTGAGTCGTACGCAACCTTTTGCGTCCGGTGCAACTTGCGCTTACAACTATATTGATTTGCAAATTACCAACCGCACGCAAAACACCTATCAACTGCGCCTGCAAATTGACGACACGTATTTACGTGGTGCATGGCTGGCCGATGCGGTAGCCGATTGCAGCTTTGAAGTGATAGAACGCGATCACCTTATGCAGGCGCAGTGGTGGGGTGGCTATACGCGGCACAACACCTTGGTACGGTTGCGACGGCGCGTTGACACAGATGAGTTGCTGGGTGAAGAATTTGTAGCAGAAAATCATGCGGTAATGATGTATGCGCCACTATTAGCGGAACAAGGGGCGATACAAAGGCATTGAAGCCGTTTTAAATATGGGTGTCCTCAGTCGCGCTCGGTAACAAAATTAATCCCCAGCGTCGCCGCTCATACCGCGTCCGTATTGCCGCGCTCGTAGGAGTTCGCCTTTATTGCCGCGCCAGATTTGTTTGAAGGTAATTAGCTTTTCTTGCCAGGTTAAGCCTTCACTAGATAGGGCTTCCATGAAATCAGCTAAGCGCTTTGAAAATGTAATGGTGATAATCGCCAGAGTCGCGGTGGGTAAAAATACGGCTAGAAAAATGACCAGCTTTATAAGCGGCGAGAGATCGGAGTGGCTGTACAAATTCATACCTAGAAAGCCAGTGACAATCGTTCCGACCATGCCGCAAATAGATACCACCGTTAAGCGCATGGCGTTATCGGTTTGCTTGCGGGTGCGGTCATTATCTAGATATTGATTAATATCGTAGGTTTCCTCTCGCACTTCTGCATAAAGTGCGTCCGAGCCCAGTTGCGTGCGTAAAGCGCTAAAGAAATCTGCCGCCTGCACTTGGTTGGAAATTTCCTGAAACCAATAGCGATGATTAAAGCGCAAAAAGACCTCTAAGGTCTGGCGCACATCGCGTTTGAATATTTTGACACTTTCAATATCCCGTACATTTAAACGCTCCACAGCGCGCGAGAAGCGGTTTGACATATTTAGCAGCGCCGCTTTGTGGAAATGGGCAACGATGGCAATTTGGTAGAACTGGTGGCGGAAGTGTTGTTTTAAGTCAGTACGCTCGTCTTGATATTTGCAAATCATGGTGAAGGCGACATTGCAAAACATATAGCGGGTATTCATGTGGCGATGGGTTTGCGTTTCGTCCCAATAGCGATCATAGCAATGCTTGGTTTCAAAGCCTTCTAGGAATTTGGGCGAATAAGGTAGCGATGCAGATTCACCCGCTTTAGCCGCAAAACCTAAGCGCACCATATCGCCACGGCTTAAGGCATGAGGGTCATCAAATGCCATATAGCTCATGAGCGGGATTCGCTTATTTTCAATTTGATAAAACTTGATTGAGCCACCGCGTTTATAAGCCGGTACCAGCGGTTGCATTAACCATTCCCAATGGCTGGAGAGCGGTGTTTGACGGGCATCTCTAACTAAGTCGATGTATTTCTCCCAGTCGCCGTAGTCGGATGTGTGTAACACTTCATCTGACTTGCCAATGAAGCTTACTGTTTCTAAACAATGCGCACCTTGTGCGGCCTCATCCCATGCGGGGGGGTAGGGGCGACCAAAACGATCGACAATATCCGATGCATCTTCAAGTGGAATATCTTTACCGCAAACTTCAAAGGTGAGTAGCGCTGTATCCGCATCGTAGAAAAAATGCAGGCGTACTTTTAATACGTCTAAGGTGTAATTAGGGCCATCTCGATGCAGCGCTACGCGTACTTGTTTAATATCATCACGACGGAAAATATAAATGGACGATTGCGCACCGCGCCCGTCTTCACCTACGCCATACAAAAAACGCTGTACGTATGGTAAAAAGTAAACGAATTCTTCATAGCCGGTGAGGCAAGATTCATCATCAATGAGTAGCGGGTCTTTGATGAATTTCCATGCCCCCGGTTTATCTTTGAGTACATCCCAAAAATGTCCACCCGACACGCTGACAGTTGCATCACGCTTTAAGGGGCGCAGTTGAATTGGCCAAATTAAGGTGTGATGAAAGTCGCGGACGATGGTAGTCATAGCGGATTGTTCTTATTGTTTCGGTTGAAATGCGGCGTCGCCAAAGCGCCAAAGCAAAAATGCGTAAATATCGGCAAGTTCGGCATTGCGCTGTGATTTGGTCGAGCCCACGCCATGCCCTGCATCATAATCTAAGCGTAGTAAAACGGGAGTGTCGGCTTTATTAGCAGCCTGCAAGCGCGCTGCTGCCTTTGCGGAGTGCCACACTTCTACTCTTGGATCATTCACGCCATGCATGAATAGCACCGCTGGATAGTGAGTGTTATCTTTTACTTGATGCAAGGTGCTCATGGCTAATAAGCCTTTGAAACCTGCTTCATTATTGATGCTGCCGAATTCCTTCACATTGGGTGGGCCATTGGGCGTGAACTCCATACGTAGCGCATCCATTAGACCAACAGAGGGCACCACGGCTGCAAATAAATCAGGGCGTTCGGTAAGGGCGCGGCCAACGGTAATGCCACCAGCACTGCCACCAGCGATGGCTAATAAATCAGAGCGGGTAAATTTGCGTTGAATCACGAATTCAGAACAGGCAATTAAATCTTTCCAGGTATTGGGTTTGGTTTGCATTTGTCCGCCGCGATGCCACGCATCGCCAAACTCACCGCCGCCACGTACATGACAGGTGCCCAAGATACCGCCACGCTCAAGCCATGCCATATTGGTAGCAGAAAAAGTGGGTGACATGGTGATGCCGTAAGCACCGTAGGCGCGCAGCAAGGTTGGGTTATTGCTATTGAGCAAGGTGCCGCGTTTGTACATGAGTGAAAGTGGCACCGAAGCACCATCTTTGGTTGGCACATTCAAACGCACTTCGCTAATTTGGCTAAAATCAACATTGGATTTAGATAGTAAACCGGTGTTGCTGACGTTACCAGTTCGCGCTTCAATCGCCATGTATTGTGGGCTTTCGGTCCAGCCCTCAAGCCGTACCAAGGCACCCGGCTTTTTGGGATCGGTAAGCATTTGGCGAATAGATAAATCAAATGGCAAACGTACAAACTCCAGCTTGCCAGGCGAGGTACCAGAGAAATTTAAACGCTGCAGTCTATCAACCCCAAAATAAAGTTCACGGATATACAAACCATCCAGCGCCAGCGACATCTGTGCCAATACCGTATCGCCTTGTGGAACCACGGTGCTGGCCGTACCTAGGTTGGGTTGCTCCAGACCCATCCGTAAAACTTTGCCGCGTGGTGCGTGCAAGTGCGAGAGCGCATAAATGTCGTCATTAGCAGCCTCAATTTCGGTAATTTTATCTTTTGGCTCAATTACTTTGCGCCACGAAGGTGTACCAGTAGAGAGTGCTTTCGCCACGTAGAGGCTTAATTCACGGGCATCGCCATGACGTACTTCGGCGAGCATATACTTGCCGTTGGCAGTCATCGATACGGCGGGAATATCAATATTTTCAAGCACGAATTTACCTAAGCCGTCACCAAACTGAAGTTGATCAGTGTCAATACCGCGCCCCATAAAGTGGCGGTAGGCAGCAGATTTTAAATAGCGGTTTTTCGTGTCTCCTGCTTTTTGTGCTGGTAGGCGATTATAAAAGAATGATTTGCTGTCCGTCGCCCATGCAGTAACGTCCGCAAAGCCAATGCGATCGATAAGTAGCCCTGTATCGCGGCTAGCTGCCGCATTAACTTCAACCACACGCAAGCTAGTTTCTTCGCTGCCGCCTGCCGCTACGCCAACAGCGGCAAATTGTCCGTCCGGTGAAGCACGAAAGCTATCAATGCTATAGCGTTTGCCTGTTTGCGAAATGCTGGCGGCATCAAACACCAAACGCTCGGCGCTGGCATAGCCATCACGTACAAATAAACGGCGGCTGGTTTCGCCGGGTGCTGTTTTAAAATAATAAATGCGATTGCCTGCGAGTTGTACGCCGGAAATTACCACGCCGGTTTCTGAGAGTGCGCTAATGCGATTCTGCAGTGCGTCACGCCCAGGAAGGGCATTGAGTGTCGCGCGCGTGAAATCGCCTTGGCTACGCAAAAACTGGGCTACTTCAGGCTTAGTCACATCTTCCATGTAACGGTAGTGGTCTGTTACTTGAGTGCCAAAAAAAGTTTCTGTCACTGCGCGTATTGGCGCAACCGGTGGTGTGGGCTTGCTGGGAATTGCTGGCGCAGGGGTGGGCGCAACCGCAATCGGTGCTGTAACAGTTGGTGCTACTGTTGAAGGAGCTGGTGCTGCGCACGACGCTAACATTAAGATTGCGCCGATGGCGCAGGCACGTTTTGCTACTGTGGGTGAGCCTGTAGTTACTGGTTTTTGCATAGCCATTTTCATATCCATTATGTATTTTTGCTGCGTCACCATTTTACCCATCCTACGTATAACCAGTATTTACCAGTAATTTTCCACCACGATATGTCCAGCTTCGAGCTTACGGTTCATCCGAAAGCCTCGGGCTTTAAGAATCTGCCGAATCTCCTGCACCATAGCCGGATTGCCGCAGAGCATAAAGCGCGAATATTTGTCATCCAGTGCCACGCCAGCGCTTTTCATCAGTTCACCGCTTTCAAGCAATGTGGTAGCGCGGCCATGCAAAATTTTGGCATCGCCTAAGTGCGTTTCATCATCAGGTTGCCGCGTAACGGTGCGCACATGGACGATGGATTTTTTTTGTCCTGCTGGATAGTGCGTTGCGAGGCTTTGATTAATCATAGCGATTTCTTCGTGATAGGCTAGATCGGCTGCTTCACGTGTGGTTTGCACAATAATGAGTCGATCAAATTGCGCCCAAATATTGTCTTCTTGTGCCATCGAGATAAACGGAGCCAAACCAGTACCAGTAGCAAATAGCCAAAGATCGCGGGCGTTGCGTTCAAACTCGGATGCGCCAAAAAAGCGTTCGGCCGTTAAGAAGCCTTGAGCGATTGGGTCTAGATGCACACCATCGCCCACAGCGCAGGCACCAAGCTTAGTAGTGAATTGCCCGCCATCAACGACTACGGAAAAAAACTCTAAAAAGTTGTCGCTCGTAGCCGATGCAATAGAGTACGGCCGCCATAAAACTTCGCCGGTAGCGCTAATTAAGCCAATGCGAGCGAATTGTCCTGGTACAAAGCTAAAGCCCGCCGGACGGGTTAGGCGAAACGAAAAAAGTTTTTCCGCCCATTGTTTTTTCCAAATAATTTTTTCTACCGTGCCAACGATAGATTCTTTTGAATTTGTAGTCGCGGAATTATTTGTAGAAGCGGTATTTACAGATGTAGTCACAGTCGAAATTTCTAAAATTTTGATCTAAAAAGTATTTAAGTCTAGCAAAGTTGCGGCTTGTATGTCAGCGCCAATTGTGTCGTCATTGCTGACCAAACTGCAATGTTGCGAGTCTTGAATATAGACCCTCTTCCGCCACCAAGGCATCATGGGTGCCTTCCGCGACAATGCTGCCGCCATCCAATACCACGACGCGATTGGCATTGCGTACTGTAGCTAAGCGATGAGCAATGATGATAGTGGTGCGACCCTGCATGAGTTTTTCTAGGGCGAGTTGTACTTTTTGCTCACTTTCGGAATCAAGCGCACTAGTAGCTTCGTCAAGCAATAAAATCGAGCGATTGGCCAAAAACGCGCGGGCGATGGCAATGCGCTGACGTTGTCCCCCTGACAAGCGCACACCGCGCTCGCCAAGCCAAGTATTTAAGCCCTGCGGCATAGCTTCAATAAATTCCAAGGCATAGGCAGCACGACAGGCCTCGATTACTTCCGCGTCCGACGCATCTAAACGGCCATAGCGCACATTATCCATTACGCTGGCTGCAAACACTACAGGGTCTTGCGAAACCAGTGCTACGCGCCGCCTAACAGCCTGTGGGGAGGTTTGGCGCAGGTCAACCCCGTCAATTGAAACCGTGCCGGTTTTCGGGTCATAAAATCGCAATAAAAGTTGGAACAGGGTGGTTTTGCCCGCGCCACTTGGGCCGACTAGCGCTAGCACTTCGCCGGGTGCTATGGTGAGATTTAAATGCGCAATTGCTGCGGTTTCTGGACGTGAGGGATAATGAAATACGACGTTTTCAAAACGAACAGCGCCAGCTTGCGGTACTTGGTCAAAATCGACCGGATTTGCAGGTTCCTCAATATCAGCTTTGGTGTTGAGCAGCGCCATTAGGCGCTCCGATGCCCCCGACGCGCGCATCAACTCTCCATACACTTCGCTTACTGCGTTCACCGCATTGGCAACAATTACTGCATAAAAAATAAATGCGGTAAGCTCACCCGCAGTAATGCGGCCAGCAATCACATCGCGCCCGCCAACCCATAGCACAATGCCTACTGCACCAAACGCCAGAACGATGACAGCGGCCACGAGCGCCGCCCGAAATCGCGCCCGCGTCACGCCGCTGGCAAACACGCGCTCGATGTTTTCGCCGAATTTTTTATTAGTGTAGCCTTCATTGGCATAGGCCTGCACGGTGCGAACTTCATGCAGTGTTTCGTCAATAAAGGCGGCAGTATCAGCCACACGATCTACTTGAGCCTTCGACAAGGTGCGGATACGGCGACCCAAAATTAAAATTGGGGCTAATACAAAGGGTATACCTAGCAACACCAGTAGCGCTAATTTGGTGCTGGTGATAAAGAGCATCACCAAACCGCCAATTAACATTACCGTATTGCGTAGGGCATATGAAAACGCACTGCCAATTACACCTTCAAGCATCGTAGTGTCATTAGTTAAACGGGAAATCACTTCACCAGTGCGTGTTACTTCAAAAAAACCGGGGGACAGGCTTAACACGTGCTTAAACACAGCCAAGCGGATATCCGCTACAAAGCGTTCACCCACCCAAGCAATTAAGTAATAACGCGAAAACGTGGCTGTGCCCAGCAAAACAATCATGCCGATTAATATAATTAAGGAGCTATCGAGCGCCGCAGGGTTTTGCGCACTGAATCCTCGATCAATAACGTGCTGTAAGCCTTTGCCTATACTTAACATCGTGCTGGCCGCAATAACTAAAGCGACCATTGCCAGGGCGAAGCGACCCCGATGCGGCTTTAAAAACTGCCAAAGCGCTAATAGTTTACTCAACTCGCGCGGGCTTTTTTTAAGTGGCGGTGCAGCGCTACCAGAAGTGTCGTTAGCTGGTAGCACTTGCGGCAATTCATCAAGCGAATTTGGCAGCGTTTCGCTATTAGGCTTGGGCGTGGCGGGGATTTGGGGATTGATAGCATTCACCCATGCTATTTTACGGTACTTCACGGTCTTAAAAAATACTGCACTGCTATGCGCCTCAGAAATGACCTAAATATGTCCTCTCCAAGGCTTAACTTGATGTTTTGGGCACCACGGCGACAGTTAATCGGGAAATGCAGACTAGTTGTTGTTTGTCGTTTTCAATTTTAATTTCCCACACTTGCGAGGTGCGACCAAGGTGCAGTGCGCGTGCAGTGCCAGTCACCAAACCGTCGCGTACACTGCGAATATGATTGGCGTTTACTTCAACCCCAACGATACTAAATTTGGCATGGTCAATACTCATAAAACCAGCGATAGAGCCCAATGTTTCTGCCAACGCGACTGATGCGCCGCCATGTAATAGCCCCATCGGTTGATAGGTGCGGGCATCGACTGGCATAGTGCCTCGCAGAAAATCTGACCCGATTTCAATAATTTTAATATCTAAGTGGGCGACCAAAGTATTCGGCGCGATGCTGTTTACCTGCGCGACCGTAGGGGCAGGTATTTTTGCGAACCAAATAGAGGGTTGAGCTTCGTCAGGGTTGATTGCGCTCATTATCGTTTCAATGCGGGATTTGCGACAGAGCCGCTCAGTACAAAAGTGCCACGGTCTTGTGCAACAGCCGAGCGAATTTCTACGGCAACACCGCCACTAAGCGATGATCTACCAGTGACGGTTGGGGTAACTGTGATATTGCCATTGGCAATTAATACGCCACCTATCATGCGCAACTTCTCATACCGCACTACGCCTTCCGATGCCTTAATTAAGCCGCTGAACTCGGTAAATTTATTTTGTCCGCCGGTAGAGCCAGTGCCTGATGTACGCATGATTTGCACCAGATCAATATTACTGACCAGGCCGTCACGTATGAAAAAATTACCATCTACTTGCGGTTTTGCTAATAAGGTACCAACTGCTGGTGCCTCGCCTGCGAAGTTAAAATTGCCTTCCATGCGGCCGTTAACAGTCACTTCCTTGCTAAATACCTGCATGAGTTCAGTGAGCTTAATGCGCGCAGCGGTAAAGTTACCAGTGTATTGCACCTTATCTTTCCAATTCGCGCGCAAAACGCCAGTGACGCGCCCATCGTACATATCGACGATGATGTTGTTAAACAATAATTCTTTATCGCCGAGTACGCCGCTTGCTTGTACGTTTCTGAGTAATATTGGAACGCCACCTGGAAGCTCATAATTTGAGGCACCAAACTGTAACGCCCACGTCGCGTTAGCAAGCGCTTGAGGTGGTGCAGCAGCAGGCGCTGCAGCATCGGTAGTGGCTACTGTAGCGCTGGCTGGTGCGGCTGCTGGTGCAGGGGCAGGGGCAGCTGACGCCGCGAGGGCATCGGCATTGGCCTGCAATACAGCTTTATTTTTCGATGCGGAAAGTGACCATTTAAGATCTTTTGTTTTAGCCGTAACTTTTTCTAGTACGCCAGCCTTGTCGTATGTAACTTCCGCATCAAATGGCTCAAGTTTTAGTCCGGTAATATTGAGTTTCACATCGCGCAGAGTGATGGTTTCGATATCGATTTCTTTGCTCTGAACGGCTGCTGAATTCCACTTGCTAGCGCGGGATAAGGAATCGTTGGAAAAACTCACGCCGTCTAGTTCCATGCGTTGGATCGCAAACCGGTTGCCGAAAATTGAGCCTAAATCCATGTAGGCACGCCCCACTTCCACTTTTACATCTTGGAGTTTGCCCATCGTCATATTTTCGATGATTAAATGTGGGTTTGGAAATAGACTTACGCGGGAGCTGTTAATAGCAACATCATCGTGAAAGTGTGCACTTAGTGCTGTGGAAAGCCTCTTGTTTAAGGCATCTAGCGGCACGTATGGAAGTGCCGCAACCGCAATACCAGCCATTGCTATGATAGAAACAATGGTCCAACGAATTAGGTGACGCTCTTTTTTAACCGCACGACGCTTTGGCGTCGGCACACCTGTTTCCAACTCAATTTGCTTCTGCATCGCCGCCTTGCGATTGAGCTCGCGTAAATGCTCTACTTGCGCCTGCCGATATTTGGCCTCGGCGCGTTCTTCAGCATTGGCCTTTTCTTCGGCGATGGCGCGGGCGTTTTTTTCTACTTGAAGAAGCGCTTCGGCTTCCTGCACAATGCGGTCTTTTTCAGCCAGTTGATCAATGACTGCCTGTGATGCAATGGCTCGGGCACGCCCTTCTAGACGTGCTTTTTCTTCAGCTTCAAGTCGGCCTAGCCGCTCGGCTTCGCTGCCTAGTTCTGCCTTGGCGCGGAGGCTTTGTTCAGTCAAAATACGGGCTTGTGCTTGCGCGTTTTCCTCGCGTTCCTGTGCCAAGCGTGCGTTCATTTTGGCCTCAGCCTCAGCACGGCTTTGCGCTTCTTCGCGTACGCGTGCTTCCAAGCGTTCGCGTGCACGCTGATCGCTCACAGCGCGGGCTTTTGCTTCTTCGCTAGAAGCTAGGCGTGCAGCTTCTTCCGTTTTTAAACGTTGCACTAGCTCACTTGACTGCGCCGCCGCCGCCGCCGCTTGGGCGGCTTGTTCTACCGCGATGGCACGCGCTTCGCGCTCTAGTCGCGCCTGCTCCTGCGCCTTTAGTTCCGCTTGGCGGCGAGCATTCTCTTCAACCTTTAATTTTTCTGCCATCTCGGCCTGCGCCCGTGCAGCTTCGACCGCCATCATTTCTGCCTGCGCTTCTACAGCTAAGCGCGCTTCGCGCTCGGTTTTGGCGTTTTCAGCGGCTATTCGCGTTTGTTGTTCGGCAATACGCGCATTCTCAGCCGCCAATTCAGCGGCTCGGGCTTCCGCCTGCACCAACTCCGCCATCTGCATGGCGTGTTGTTCCGCTGCTTTGGTTTGGGCAATGGCGGCCGCTTTGGAAGCTTCTTCCAAGCGCGCCTTTTCAGCAGAAATCGCGGAAATTGTGGCTTGCATTTCGGCACGAATTCGGGTTTCTTGCTCGGCCAACATCATTTGTGCCGCAATTTCGGCGCGTTCCTTGGCGCTAGATTCGGCGCGCACTAAGCTAGCGCGTTCATCTACTAATCGCAGTTCCAGCATGGCGGCTGCCTGTTCGCGTGCTTCTGCAATGATCGCGTCATTTACTTCACCACGTGCCTGTTCTTCTACATCTACGCGCATTTTCTGTTCAATTTCAGCACGTACTTGCAGCTCGATTTCTGCTTTCAACTGTGCGCGCAATTCCTTTTGCGCTTTCATCGCTTCCGTTGCTTGATGTGCCATGAGTTGTTCAGCTTGTGCGCGTGCTTCGGCGAGCATTCGCGCTTCAGCCTCAGCGAGCGCTCGTGCACCCGCAAGTGCTTGTGCCTCAGCTTGCGCCCGAGCACGGGCAGCTTCTAGTGCTTTGGCGGCTTCTTCTTCTTTTAATATTTGTTGGCGGCTCAGTGTCGCGCGGCTTTCTTCTAATGCAGCGCGTTGCTTGCGTTCAGTTTCAAGCGAGGTTTCCAATTCAGCGCGTGCCACTTCGGCCGCAGCTTGGGCTCGTTTTGCCTCAGCAATAGCGCGTATTTCAGCTTCTTTGCGCGCTCTGGCTTCTACTTCTAGTCGCGTGCGTAATCCAGCCTCACGTTCTACTTTTGCACGGGCTAGCGCCTGATCTGCCTGTGCCTTGGCGCGCGCTGCTGCGAGGGCGTTTTCGTCTACTTTTGCGGGCGGAGGTGGTGTAACAGGTGTTGGCGGCGGTCTATCGCTCAAATTCGATAATATTGGCGACGATGACTTGGCCGCTCCCGGAGCGGCTACTGGTGCGGGGGCAACAACGGGTGTGGGCTCATATACCGGCATCTTGCCGACGCCAGTAAAATCGAAATCGTCTACCTCAATCGGATCGCCACCGAAGTCGGTTCTAAAGTCAGAGGGGGCGTCAGCTTTTATCTCAAAAATCTTAATATAGCTTTCGGATTGAAGTTGGCCAAGAGCTTTGCTGAGAGCCAATTCTGTCACTTCGATCTTCTTAGCCATTTCCGTGACGGTTGATTTGCCGTCAACGAGCTTTAGCACTTTCATCATATCTTTTGAAAGTGATTGCGCTTTTTGGTTAACTTGCGTCACGCCTTTGGCGGTTTTTGTAAATACGGTTTTAGCATCCATGCAGCAATCTCCACCGACGATGTGTTTACTTTTTGTGTGATATTGCACGTCTCGTTGACGTACTGTTAAATTTTCATTCCGCCATAATCGCATGAAATGCTATCTTGCATCAAAATCCTGAATTTAGCTTGATATCGATGCAAGGCGGCAATGCCATGCTAAGCGTCAACTAATTGGTATATAACGCGTTATCAGCTGTAGCTGGCAATTATTTCACCAGTCAATTTATTGCATTCCCGCCTTATTAAATGCCGAGGACACCATGAAAAACAAATTTATTGCCCCTACTAATGTAACTTTCAGGCCGCTGGCCCTTGCCTGTATGTTGGCCAGTGTCGCAGCGTTTGGCGTTGTCACGGTATCGCCAGCGCAGGCTCAGGTCTCTGTTTCAATCAATGTTGATAGCGGAATCGCATCGCAGGAATGGGCTGATCCTCCCGGTCGTGTTGGCCGCTTGAGTTATTTAAGTGGTGACGTTTCGTTTTTTGGTGACAATCAAGAAGGTTGGGCGCGTGGCCGTTTAAATTATCCGGTATCGAATGAAAACTCGGTGTGGACTGGTCGCGGCGGCCGTGCGGAATTCCGTGTAGGCGCACAGGCTGTGCGTATTGACGAAGAAACCGTGCTTGATGTGCTTAATTTGACAGATAACGCGACTGTACTGTTTTTGCAACGCGGCGTCGTAAATGTGCGGGTGCGTGATTTTAGTCGCAGTGATTCATTTTGGATCGATACTGCGGAAGGCCGTTTGGCAATCCGTGGCAATGGCCGCTTCCGCGTTGAGTCCGATGCGCAGACCGGCGAAACCCGTTTTACGGTATTTTCAGGCTCTGCTCGTGTTGAGGGTGACGGCGTGCAGCGCGGCTTAGAGCGTGGCACCACGTTGACTGTACGCGGCGGCAATATTGCCGATTCCCGCTATGAACGCAGTTTTGAAACAGGTTTTGATCGTTGGGCTTACAACCGCGATCGCGATGATGATTTAGCCTACTCTCGTGTGATACGTGATCGGGTGATATCTCCCTTTATGACTGGCTACGAAGATCTCAATGCCAACGGTGATTGGATTGACGACAATGAATATGGCCGCATTTGGGCACCGCGCGTTACTATCGCGTCTTGGGCTCCTTATCGCTATGGTCGTTGGACTTATGCCCGTCGTTGGGGTTGGACATGGGTGGATGACGCGCCATGGGGATTTGCGCCGTTTCACTATGGACGCTGGTTATTTACGAGCAACCGCTGGTGCTGGAGCCCAGGCAGTTATGTTCATCGTCCGGTTTACGCACCGGCTTTAGTGGGCTGGCATGGTAATTTTTCTCATGATGGTCGCAATCATGGTCGCGATCCTTTAAGTAACGCACTGAATGGCCGCGGCGCCGTCGGCTGGTTCCCGTTGTCACCTAATGATCGTTTTGCACCGAGCTATACGAGCAATCAAAATTACCTGCGTAATGTAAATGCTGGCTGGGCGAACCGCCCAAGTGCGGCGAGCAATGTTTACCAAAATCAAGCGCCAGGGGCTACTTTTGTAGCGCGTGACGTGTTTTTGAACGCAACACCTATCACTACACAAGCTACCATTTCGGCGGCGGATATAATGCGTGGCGGTGTAGCACCAAACGGTTTTAACAACACCTTCACTACTGCCGCGCCAGCGCTATTGCCAGGTAGATTTAGAGGTAATAATGCGCCTGCGCAAGTTAATAACCCTGCTGCCGTTCCTGCTAATCCTGCTGTGTTGCAAACGCCTCAAGCACCACAAACGCCAGCCGGAAATGCTGGATTTGCTGGAGGCAGGCCGAATTTTCAGCCAGTCCAACCCGCTCAACCCGCTCAACCTATTCAGCCGGCGCAAACGTATCAGCCAGCACAGCCGGCACCAAGTCAGCAGCAGCCGACAGGGCGGCCAACAGCCGCTGATATTATGCGCGGTGGTGTGAGTTTGCCGCCCGCTGCATCGGCACCAGTGCCAGCCCCAACGCCTAACCTTGGTATTACCGGTTCGCGTACGCCGCAGCAACCAGTACCAGCTATTCAACCCGTACCGCAGCCGATGCCATTACCGGGCCGTGAAGTGTATAACCCCAGCAAGCAGGATATTTCTGGGGGGCGAATTGCACCATCGCAACCGGCTGCGCCCGTATCGCAACAACCGGTAAATCAACCCTCTGCACCGGTTTATTCGCGTCCAGGTTATGCGGCACCTGCGGTCGCGCCAAGCCAAAATACAGAAGCACCAACCGGATTTAGGCGTGGCAGTTATGGAGCGCAACCGCAGGGTCTACTAAATGCGCCTCAGCCTGTGATACCACACAAACCGAAAGCGGAATCAAAGCCCGATAAACCGGAACGGGAACCGAAATCCGACGAACCAAAGCACAGGGAAAATCGTTCACCCGTGCGCGGTACCTTGGAAAAGCAACCATAGCTTGGTGTTTTGCAGTACACCTTGTAAATAGAAAGGCGCAAAGATATTCTTTGCGCCTTTTTTAATATTATGTCAGCCTGATTTTTGCCGGCGCTTGCTGCGCTATAGTAATAACTTTCATCCTTTATGCTTACATTCCAAGATCATGTTAATGAACACTCCGTCACCAAATTTACGAACACATAATTTTTCTGCGGGTCCTGCCGCCTTACCGCTCCCCGTGCTTCAGCAAGCGCAAGTTGAAATGCTTAATTTTGCTGGCACAGGAATGTCGGTGATGGAAATGAG
>JANMDR010000006.1:0-13078 GCA_031376425.1 Betaproteobacteria bacterium | reverse complement strand
ATATAGTCCGTTAGCCGAACACCAACACCTAAAACAGCCTTGGTTCGCGCCATGATTTGCTCCGTTGTGATGGAACAGGTATTATGGCATAAAATTATCTAAACGAACAGTATTGAGACAAGACGGCATTCATGTCCACCTTTTTGAAGCGCATATCCAATTCGTTAATCTGCTCAGCTTGCTGGGTTCTGAGCACCAGCATTTCCCGCAAATATTTCTCGGCGTCTCGATCTTCGCCGGCTGTAACTAGAAGAGGCCATCCCGAAAATACGCACATGAGAACACCAATTACAAGACGGGCTTTTGCCTTTACCAGATTATTTTTAATGCTCGTTGTCACCCAAGCTATGAAACCAAGTACGAGTAGTGCCATAAGGTTATAAAACAAGCTCCCTCCCACTTGCGCAGGTGACGCCCGATCAAATAAGGCTGCCAAAAATGGCATTAGAAACGCGAAGAGGATGAGCGCATAACCGCAACCGTGCAAAATGCGGGCCAGCTTTGCGTCATCAGCGCTTAGAACGATAGCTGGTGATTTCATACGCTACTCTTTCTGGAAAATGTGCTGCAAAAAAAGAATCCCTTTTACTACGACTACTGATTTTGCTGGGCTTGACTGGCGCAACAATGCTAATTCTTGTGGTATAGCTTTAGCCTGAGATTCCGCATAATAAAGTGCCCAACCATTATCCTGTGCGTCTGTTGCTACCCAAGGATGATTAAGACACGTTTCCTGCTCATGTGATTCGCCTGCACCGAGCGTTTGGTAAAGCCCGCGCTCGCCTTGAAAGTTTAACCAAAATAATTTTCACGCTGCTCTGCAGTCTGCAGTATAGCTGCAACGAAAGATCTGCCTCTTATTTTTATTGAAAACGTTATCTAACAAATTGCAGCCTTAACAAAATGTACTTCAAATAAGTTATCGTGCTCGTTGCTATATACGACGCCTTACGCGCTACACCTCCTGCTCACTCACACTTAAGGGGAACTTATGTTTGATCACGTTAAATTCGGCGTCAGCGACTATGCAGCTAGCAAAGCGTTTTTCCTCAAGGCATTAGAACCACTCGGCGTAACTATTGCCACGGAATGGCCGCCGTGCGGTGTTGAGCTTAGCCAACCAAAGGGCAGCGTTTCATTGTGCCTGTTTCAAAGCGAAGAGAAACCTGCACACCTTCATCTAGCATTCACCGCCGAGAATCGCCATCAAGTTGATGCCTTCTATCACGCGGCGCTAGCGGCCGGTGGCAAGGATAATGGTGCGCCCGGTCTGCGCCCGCAATACAACGGAAACTACTATGCGGCATTCGTCATTGGCCCGGACGGGCACAATATAGAAGCGGTTTGCCAGCGAGCTGATGGGTAACTTTTCATTGGGGGGGCTTCTCACGTTGCTATGGGTGACGCAGCATCCCTCGAACCTAAACGAAACCCCCTGATCATTGAAACACAGCTTACCCGCAAACATTCTGGGCTGCAAACGCGCTAAAATAAAATATCTCAATTACCACGAAATAAAGAAGGCACAGCATATGTTCATATCAAAAATACGCACTGTCGTATTAGCAAGCTCGCTAATTCTTGTAGGTGCTGGCGGGCTTATCGACGCCGCACCAATGACGCCAAAATGGGAATCTAAGCGCGAGCAGAACACGCGTGTTCTTAACTTGACTACGATTGCTACGCTAAACGGAAAAGAGTCGCCCGTTAGCGTACGATTTTATTGCGATCCCTCACCCAGTAAAGGCCTCGTGCATAGCACTTTAGGCATTGAAATTACGTTTTCTGAAATCGCTAAACTTAAGCCTTTTGATTTCGAGGGATTTGAAGGGCCGGATGCAAACCCCGGCAAAAAAATGTTGCTCACCATTACCCGTAGCGCTAACCCAGCCAGCACTTTCCAACTAGTGCCTAGTGGTTCTACGCCAAGCGATGGCGCTTTTATGTTTAGCATTAACGATGCCAGCCGCGATGCTAAGAGCCAATCAAAAACAGTTTTAACCGCATTAGGCAACAATGCTGAATCGTTGAAAATTATTATTACTGATGCGCGCGACCCCAAGCTAAAACTAGAAATCAATATTCCTGTAGCCGATAAACAATCTGAATTTATAGCGCTGTTGAGTGGCTTAAAATAAAGTGCGAATATACTGTTTGGTAGGACAAGTTTTACTAAAAAATGCTGACGAACTTTACAATATTTTTCTAACAATAGGACTTTTTATGCCGCTGCAATTACACTCAAAATTAACAAAACGATCTACAACTTTTGCGGTTTTAGGTTTGCTCATACTCACACCATTTCTGCCATTTGCAGCACTTAACGCAACTGCGCAAAATGCTCCTGCCGCAGCAAAAGCCGAATCCAAACCGGCGCTATCAGCAAGCACCGCTAGCCGGCCAGAGACCAGCAATTTTCGCGGTAGCTATTTTGAAATCAAGTATCCCAAAGATTTTACGGCGCGACCACTTGATGCCAAAATTGCCAAGGAAGCAAATGCCGCAACCTTTACTTCCCCCGATGGTGCAATGGCATTCTATATTTACTCACCACAATGGGGCGGCGACCCACCTAATATTGCGCTTGATGCTAGCAAAGAAGTTGAGGTTTCTCGCAAAGCCGATAAGGGCAAAAGCAGTGGTGTTGAGGGCAAATACACGTGGATAACCATCGCCGCCATTGATAAAAGCTACACGCGTATTTACCAAGATTTTCTCGCCAACGACCAAAGTATTCACTGGGTTATCGGCATGAAATATAAGTCAGACGCCGTACTGCAGCAATACAAAACACAATACGCCGCATTCAAGGCTTCCTTGAAACAGCTGGGCGATTAGCATGTACCCTTGGAAATTGTGGATACAAAGTGATTGCCGCTAAAAAATATCATTACTGGTTGGTAAAAAATCGCTGAAGATAGCCTAAATTAAGATATCTCAAAAAGCTTACCAATATTTTTTATTGGCAGTTCTTAGTTCAAACGTAGGAATCCAAATGCATCACACCGACGCTACAGAACAGCACCTCCAAGAATTAGAGTTATGTTTGTTACAGCCGGACATTCGAACTTCAAAACGTGTGGAAGAACTGTTGGCAGAAGATTTTATTGAAGTCAGCAGTACCGGAAGCACCCATACTCGACAAGAAATCATTAATGCGCTGCAATCCGAACCAACGACTCGCTGGACTACTTCTCAACTCAAAGTCCGGATGATTGCGCCAGATGTTGCATTGGTTACGTTTAACGCCCGTCGACACAGTGAGCCACCCGTGCTTAGCGTGCGCAGTTCTATTTGGAGGCAACGTGATGGGCAATGGCAGATGTGTTTTCACCAAGGCACTTTAACCCAGAATTTCCATTAGGCGCAGCTATGCTGCTGCTTCGACGTCTGCGGCGCAGTTTCGGCCATTTTCGATGCTCTTCGGCGCCAATAGCGACGGCTATTGGCTTCTCAGTCGCATCAAAACTGTCTCGAAACTGCACTCGCATCCATTCGAAGCCCTAATGGAAAATCTGGGTTTAACAAAAACACTGCGGGGAACGTAAGCGCTTCTCAAATTACTAACTTTTTGCTCCTTAAATTGACTTACCAAAAGAGTTCATTACGCTGCATCGTGGAAAATTATCCCTGTGGTGAATCGCTGCCCGCTAGTTACTTCACTCACACCGTGGCGCATGTTTACCCGATAGCTGCCGCGCGTGCCTTGTTTGGGGCGATGGTGAACGGCGAAAAGGATAGCTTCGCCTTGGCCTAGAGGGACGACATAGGGTCGGCTTTGCATTCTAGGGCGTTGTTCTACCAGTACAAATTCGCCTCCGGTGAAATCAATATTTGGACGCGATAACAAAAATGCGGCTTGCAGCGGAAACACATGGTCGCCATAGAGGTCCTGGTGCAGGCAGTTGTAGTCACCAGCTTCATATTTTAAAATTAATGGTGTAGGACGTGTTTGTCCAGCAGTGTGGCAGCGTTTCAACATAGCCGCTAAATCAACAGGGTAAGTCGTGGCTATACCCATTGCCAGTTGCCAATCATTGGCTACTCTGGCTAAGTGAGGGTAGAGCGCTTCACGTAAGGCTTGATGGATTATTGGTAGCGGATAATCATAATATTTGTATTCACCTAACCCAAAACCGTGGCGAGCCATGACTACGCGGCTGCGATAGCCAAGCGTTTCTGCATAATTATTAGTAATCGCTAGGCATTCATCAGGCGTAAGTATTGGGCCGGTAGTAGCAAAGCCGCTAGTGTGCAGTTGATCGGTGATAGCCGCCCAATCTAGGGCGTTTATGCGTGATGGGATTGTGGGTGTTAGCATAAATTAAAATACTCACGGTTAGCTTACTTCTGCGCTGCGATTTTTTAAAAACAAGACAATGCGTGCACCTTATTCCAATTTAGTTTCACTGTTTAATATTTTGCGTTTGCGTTCAACCCCCCAGCGATAACCGCTTAGCTCACCGTTGCCACGAACAACGCGATGGCAAGGAATAGCGATGGCGAGTACATTGCTGGCGCACGCAGTGGCAACAGCACGCACTGCTTTGGGCTTACCGATGCGGGTGGCTACGTCACCATAGCTAGCAGTTTGTCCTAGCGGTATGGCTTGCAAGGCGTTCCATACTTGCTGCTGAAACACGGTGCCGCGAATATCTAGCGGGAGTTGCAGGGCTTTTTTGGGTAGCTCAATGTGCGCTAGTAGTTGCGTGAGCCATTGCTTAAATTCTGCATCCTCGCTAATAATTAAGGCCTTTGGAAAGCGGGTATTTAGGGTTTTTTCAAGCGCCGCCTGATTATCCCCAAATTCAATGGTGCAAATTCCACGGGTAGTTGCCGCAACGAGCACTAGCCCAAGAGAGCAGGTGCGCACCGCCATTCGAATCACTTCATTTTGCCCACCCGCTTTATAGGCTTTAGGCGTCATGCCGAGCATGGCATTGGTATTTTCATAAAAGCGCCCTGATGAATTAAATCCGGCGGCGTACATGGCCTCAGTAACGGTGGCTGTGCTTTGCAAGGCTTGACCGATTTGCGCGATTTGGCGTGATTTATAATAATCATGCGGCGTTACGCCGGTAACATCTTTAAACACACGGTGAAAATGATGTTCACTCAAACCCACCTGGTGGGCAAGCACTTGCAAAGTGATGCGCTCATCACTATTTTCAATTAAACGGCAGGCGTGGAGGATCGCGGCGGTTTGCTGCTGTTGTTTGGTAACGCCATCAGGCGCACACCGCAAACAAGCGCGAAATCCCGCTGTACGGGCTTCTTCAGTTGTAAGGTAAAAAATCACGTTTGTGCGTTTAGGGACACGTGATGAACAAGATGGGCGGCAATAGATACCGGTCGTTTTAACGGCAAAAAAATAACTGCCATCTAAACTGCTGTTTTTATCGAGTACGCCTTGCCAGCGAGCTTCGTCGGTTGCGTCATTTAGTTTGGTTGTGAGCATGATGATGTTTCCCTGATTGGCTGATAAACCATTGTGCATCAAGCGCAAATTGAGAACACTCCGAAACTTGGCATGGTATTCGTGGATCGTACTTATTTTGCATATTTAGTGTTCACCTAACCACATCGCGTAAACTCTAAACTGAAAAAAACTTAACCAAAGGATTTGCAATGTTATACGGTGTTTTAAAAGCAATTCATGTTTTGTCCATCATCATTTGGTTGGGTGGGATGATGTTTGTGGCATTTTTTCTTAGGCCAGCGCTTGGTACGCTGGAAGTGCCAACACGGTTAAAATTTATGCATGATGTGCTGGGACGGTTTTTTAAAGCGGTGTTATGGCTGTCGCTTACTGCCGTAGTTTCAGGCTTTTGGATGATGGGGCGCATGGCCAAACAAACTGTGCAAGCTGGTGGGCAGTGGCATACTCCGCTTGAATGGTTGGTGATGGCGGTGCTAGGTGTTGCGATGTTTGCTATCTTTGGGCATATTCGCTTCGCGCTTTATAAGCGGTTAACTGTCGCAGTAGCGGCGAGCGATTGGCCTACTGGTGGCGCAGCCTTAGCGGCGATTCGGCAATGGGTAACGATTAATTTATGTTTGGGTTTTGTGATCGTTTTAGTCGTGCTGATAGGCTTACCGAAGTAATGCCTTGCGGCATGTAGCGCATCTCTCGTATATTTATTAGAAAAGCAGCGGGGCCATAAACGCAAAAAACACACCAACTAAAAACAGGGTGAGCGAAAATAGATAGATAGCAAACGACATATGGCGCATGAACATGCAGGCTTTAGCTTGCTGCGGATCAGCAGGACAGGGCAATGATCTGGCACGCCACTGCATAATGCCTGCGAGCGCCAGCATGAATCCAGCGAAGCCAAACACTACCTCTTTGTGTTGCGACACCCACACTATTTGCGGCACATTGCTAACCAAGCCGGCAAGCGCTGCTCCCGCACCAATGGATACAAAAAGAGCGGGCAGGGCGCAGCAGATTAGGGTGCCGCTGCTGGTAAACAAAGATACACAGACTAGAACTAAGTTTTGCTTTAGTCCACTCGATCCGCTACCAGCACTGGTTTGAGTCATAGTTCGCTTAATGTTTCAGTCTATTTTGCGGCTTTGATTTTGTCACGTAACACATCAAAGGATTCATCAGTGCGGGTGATAGATTTGACGACATAACCAGCATCAGTAATTTCCGCTTTGATTACGGCGTCAGTTATATCTTTGCCGTCTTTAAGTGCGACCAAAGTGGTTTGTTTTTCTAGGCTTACAAACACTTTATCGGTGCCTGCTTGCGCCTTCATTTTCTTTTCAATACCTTGGGCGCAGAACGAGCAAACCATGCCGTCTACGGTGACTTGAATGGTTTTGGCGTGCACAACGGTAGATAGACCAAAGCCTAGGCCAATGCTAAGAACTGCGGTAAGCGGGGAAAGTGATTTTCTCATGATTATTCCTTTCAACATTAATAAGTGAGCATCAGCATCATCTGAGACTTTTTACGTTCCATGACGCCAAATTCAAGCCAGATATTACGCTTAAAAACACGTAAAAATGCGCCCGATTCAGTTTTGTCGTGCATACCTTGGTATTTCTTAATCTGACCGATAAACCATACCGCAATATCATCATAATCATGCGGCGCAGGTGAAAAACCGGCTTGCGCTGTGTAAATGCGGTCTAAAAAGTTCTCCGTCCGCATTAGATCCAAGCGCACAGAAGTGTAAATTTGGCGGGTTTCATAATCGCCTTGAAGACCTAAACGTTGCGCACGTTCAGTGTATTGCCGCTTCTCAAGACTTGCTTCAACCGGAGCACCAAAGCCGTGCGCTGCATGGCCAGCCGGTCCATTCGGGGTCACTAAATACGCTTCAGAAATTTTAGTTTCGCCCACGCCGTAGCTCGCAAATACATTACCTTGTGCGCCAGATAAATTCCAACGCTTGGCTAGAAAGTTTGCTTGCAAAAAAGCGGATTCCATTTGCAATAGCTTGGTATCGCTTTTCATCAAGGTAGTGGCAGGGCCAATTGAAAACCAGTGCGTGGGGGAGTAAAAAAGCTGAGTTTCAATTAAATTGCGATCACGCTCATGCATGAACATCCACGAATCGGAAAAACTAACGGGCTTAGCGACGACTGCGGTGCAAACAAATAGCAAACCGATTGCGGCGATGGCGGCTCTAATGATGGTGACCATGATTACAGTTAGGACCGTGGACGTGAACAACGTGCTTGTGCACATGCGCAGGCACGTATTTGGATAATTGTGCCCGCGCATAAGCGCAGACGGTGGCAATTAATTGATCAATATTTTTTTGCAAAGCCGTAAAACCTTCATGCATTTCACGGGTGTCTTCGTTCATATACAGACGTCGGTTGATTTCCACCTGCAAGGAATGACGCTGCTCACTAGGCTCTGAATAGGCACGCACGAGCTCCACGCCTTTGTAGGGATCATTAATTTTTACGTGATAACCCATGTTGCGCAAAGTAGTGGCAACAAGTTCAGTGAAGGCTGGTGAGCAGGTAGTGCCATCGCGATCACCCAGCACAAAATCAGCGCGGGCAACCCCCGGACCTTCTTCAGAAATACCGGATGAAATAGCTGGCATAGAATGGCAATTGATATGCCAAACCGCACCGTAGTGTTCATGCGCAACATTAAGCGCATCGCGCAAAGCCTTATGATACGGGGCATAACAATTGGTAATGCGTGCTTGCACTGCGGCAACACTAAGCGAAGCATTGTATAAATTAGCCCCTGTATCGAGCTTGCGCCATACGAGGCCAATGCCTTTTTCAGTTTTTTTAGATGCATTAATTGGGCCAGGCCACGGTGCATCAAGCAGGGCTTGGTCGATATCGAGAAGCGACCGATTCGCATCAATGTAGGCGCGCGGAAAATTAGCTGCGATCAGTGTCGCACCATGATTAGGTGCGCTCGCAAATATTTTTTCAACATGGGTATCTTCAGCGCGGCGCAGTTCCGCATGCGCTACCTGCACCACAAAATCCTCAGGATAATGTGTGCCGCTATGGGGTGAATCAAATACGACAGGGGCATCATTTGCATGATCAACTGTAGAGTTCTGGACGCTTACCGTTTGGGGCGCAGCTACTTCGACAGCATGGTGATGATGGTGACTATGGTTGTGACCGGACATAATGCTTGACTCGATGTAATTAAAGTGCAGGGCGTAGTACGCGAAATAAATGAAAACTTAATCAGCCACAGCGGGTCTTGGCATCGCTAGCCATTGCTGCATGCTTGGATGTTGCCATTGCTGCTTAACATAACGCAGCACTTTTTCAGGCACCGGATCACCGCTATTAACCAAGCGCATTAGCATCATCGCCAGATCAGTATCTGCAATAGACCATGCACCGAATAGACCGGTGTCTGGGTCGGTGATGAGCGTCTCCGCTACACTAACTAGCTTTGCGGCAGCTTTTTGCGCGTCTTCTGAGAGCGGAGTGACGCTTGGCGTATAAAAAACCGTATGGGTTGAGCGCTCGGTACGGATGGGCATTAAATCACTACGTACCCACGCCTGCACTTGCCGCGCGCGGGCGCGCTGTTGCAGGTTTTGCGGATATAGCGCCGCATACTGCGGTGCTGGATATTGCTCATCCAAATATTCACAAATTGCAGAAGATTCCGATAGCGCAAAATTGCCATCACTGAGCACTGGCACACGCGCGGTGAGCGACTGCCGCGCGAACTCACCAGTTTGATGTTGATTGCTGTAAAGATCAATTGCAACAACATCAAACGGCAATTTTTTTACCTGTAGTGCTACATAGGCGCTCAACGCATAGGGGCTAGAATAATGACTATCGACGTTGAGGGTGATTTTTTCCATTTTTAATCCAAGTTAAATGAGGTTCATTTTGCCGCAGGTTTTAAGTCCATCGCTAAGGTGTATTGATCAGCGCGGGGTATATATTTGAGGCCTTTTTTCATGCCCCATGTACTCACTTCATAGTGCAATGGAATGAGGCCTTGATCGCCCATGGCAATTTCGATTGCTTGTTGAATTAGCGCTTCACGTTTTTTGTCATCAATGGTTTTAACTGCTACCGCGAGCACGTCATCTAATGCTTTATTGCTATAACGACCCCGATTGGTTAAACCGAGCGCTTTTTCTTTATTGTAGGTAGCCAACAATGCCTTTAGGCTAGACAATTGCTCGCCCGTTTCTGAGCCCCAACCGATTAGCATCAGGCTGTACTTGAGGTCTGTAGCGCGCTGAAAGTAAACGGCAGAGGGCATAGTTTCAACTTTAGTATCTATGCCTACACGCGTGAGCATTTGCCCAACGGCTTGGGCGATTTTGTCATCATTAATATAGCGATTATTGGGGCCGTGAATGGTTAAACCAAAACCGTCAGGATAGCCCGCTTGCGCTAGTAGTTTCTTAGCACCATCAGGGTCAAACTTTTCTGCTTTAAGCTTAGTGCTAGTACCAAAAAAACCATCCGCTAGTAATTGGCTCGCGGCGATTGCTTTATTTTCCATTACGCGAGAAACGATGGCATCACGATTTATCGCTTTAGAAATAGCTTTGCGTACCCGCACATCGCGCAAAGGATTTGCTTCCATCGGCTTGCCAGACTTATCGGTGACCATGGGCGAATTTTTTTCGCGGCCAGAGTCAATGTGCAGATAAATAACGCGACTCGATACCTTGGAGGCAAGTGCAATGCGAGCATCTTTGCCCATACTTTCAATATCAGCTGTGGGTACGGTTTCAATAAATTCTACGTCACCCGAAAGCAATGCGGCAACCCGTGCGGCCGGATTAGTAAGCATTTTAAACGTAACCTTATCCCACGGCTCTTCCCCGCCCCAATAGCCGTAGTTGGCTTTGAGCACTACCTTTTGATTTGGCACATATTCCAAAAATTTGTAGGGGCCAGTGCCAATAGCTGCTTTGCCGCTATTGTAATTTTCGGTTGTGGCACCTTCGCCGATTTTTTTAGATACGATTAGGAGCGCACTAATTTCATTAGGCAGCAGAGGATGCGCACTTTCTGTTTTGAGCAGGAGCGTATGTGCATCCACCACTTTAACTTCTTTAATGGGGCGCAAAAATTGAGTAAATGGGGAGGGGCTATTAGGTACGTCGGGCGCACGCTTGAACGAAAATGCAACATCTTCAGCAGTGAAGGGTGAACCGTCATGCCAGCGCACGTTTTTACGGAGTTTGAATTCCCACGTGGTGTCATCAAGCGCCTTCCAAGACAGCGCTAAACCAGGTGACAGGCGCTGGTCAGCATCTTGACGAATGAGGGCTTCAAACACGTGACGCAGTAAACTGTTATTGGGCGAGAGATTGTGAAAATGCGGGTCCATTGAGGTAATCGCCGCTTGCAGGCCAATGGAGATATCGCGCGGCTTAGTTGCTGCTGGTGCTGCGGCAGGCGTGGTGGCGGCTTTAGCGGCCGGTTGCGCTATGGCGTTGCCGCTACCAAACTCGGTAAATGGCAAAGCAATCTGCAAGGCAGCAGCAGCAAGCAGTGTGCCGATGCCACGTTTCCAATTACTGATCGGGCGCATAGCTGACGGTAGTGAATGTACTACGTGCGCTGCAGGCACAGTTACTTCTAAATTATGTGAAAACATGATTGCCTCATTAATAGAAATTTTGTTTAACTGCTAGACGCAGCCGACTATTACTTTGCTTCTCTACACGTAGATACGACTTATGTTCTGATTGGGTTTCTGTTAGTTGCCGCCAAAATACTAACTGCGATTACTGGCGATGAAGTCACTTATTTTATCAGCGCTGTGGGTACCATCAACAAAGGCTTCACCTATTTTTCGCATTAAAATTAAACGAATCTGCGCAGCTTCGTTTTTCTTATCGCGACCCATATGGTAAAGCATATCTTGGGTGGTGAGCTTATCAATTGATGGTAGCGCGATCGGCAAGTTGGCGCGTTCAAGAATATGTTTTACGCGCGCAACACTCGCGGCATCAAATCCGCAAAATTGTTGCGAAAATTTTGCGGCGCAAAGCATGCCACAAGCTACCGCTTCACCATGCAACCACTGCCCATAGCCCAAACCCGTTTCGATCGCGTGACCAAAGGTATGGCCTAAGTTTAATAGGGCACGACCGCCTTCTTTAGCTGTTTCGCGCTCATCTGCGGCAACCACCTGCGCTTTGATTTCGCAGCACCGTGCGACTGCATATTCGAGCGCGGCGTAATCACGTGCAAGCAGCGCATCAATATTGGTTTCAAGCCAATCAAAAAAGCGAGCATCCAAAATTAATCCGTATTTAATCACTTCGGCAAGCCCCGCATTAAACTCGCGCGAGGGCAACGTACTGAGAACGCCAATATCGGCAAGCACATACTTTGGCTGGTAAAAAGCACCGATCATATTTTTGCCACGTGGGTGATTAACTGCTGTTTTTCCACCTACTGATGAGTCGACCAAAGCGAGCAGGGTTGTCGGTACTTGTACAAATGGCATGCCGCGCTGGTAGGTAGCGGCAGCGAATCCGACAATATCGCCAATTACACCGCCACCAAGCGCTATTAGCGTGGTGTTACGATCTACTGCATTGATGAGTAGAAAGTCAAAAATTGAATCAAGGGTTTCGAGTGTTTTAAAAGCTTCGCCATCAGGAAGGTTAAGTGTTTTTGTTATCACTCCAGCGGTATTTAAGGCGTCTTCAAGCGCTTGGCCGTACAGCGGGGCGACGGTAGTATTGCTAATGATAATGGCACGCGGTGTAGGTAGGGCGGCGACGAGTTTTTGCGCTGCGCTAAGGTGATGTACCCCAACATCAATATCGTAGCTACGTTGTTCAAGTTTGACGGTGATTGTTTGCATAGTAGAAAACGCTTAACAGAGAAGAATTATTGGCGCATTTCTGGTTGCGCGTGCTCGGCAGCCTGAGCGACTAGTAATTCGAATATTGATTTAAAACATAAGGGCTAATAATAACCCATGCAACGTTGCGCAGTTTCGCCTGCGCTATTGCGCGCTTTGCAATACTCAAGATTCGGGGTCTTGAGTAGGTAGCTTTGGCTGCAGCTCGCTAATGATGTAGTCCGCAAGTCGCCCAACACTTTGACGGCCAGTTTCAACGGCCAAATGCGCGGTTTGCTTGTACAGCGGTTCTCGCACCGCAAATAACGCTGCCAATACCGCTTGCGGATTAGTTTGTGCCAATAATGGACGATTGGTATCCCGACGAGTGCGCTCCCAAAGTTCATCAAGCCGTGCTTTTAGGTAAACCACATGGCCATTTGCACGCAAAACCTTACGATTATCCTCAGCCAAAATTGCACCACCACCGGTTGCAATTACCGTATTCTCACGCGTCACCAATTCCGCTATAAGCGCTGATTCGCGAGCCCGAAATGTAGCTTCGCCTTCGATTTCAAATATTGACGCAATCGTAACGCCGGTACGGTTAACGATTTCTCGATCAACATCAATGAATGTGGCGCCCATGCGCTTAGCGAGCAATTTTCCGACGGTAGTCTTACCAGCGCCAGGCATGCCGATGAGATAGATATTGGGGTGCATAGGCGTGTGTGAGTCCACCATCAAAAACGCGGCCATTAGGCCGCGTTTTTGATGGTGCTATTAAAC
>JANMDR010000332.1:0-16056 GCA_031376425.1 Betaproteobacteria bacterium | reverse complement strand
CCCTGCAGTGCGGCTTGGCGTATGGTCCATGAATCACGAATAACCCGTTTATCTTCCTCCACCGTATTAATGATAAAGGCGATTTCGCGATTTTTAATCATATCAACAATGTGGGGGCGGCCTTCTTGTACCTTATTAACGCGCGTAGAGGCCACACCAGCGGCTTGAATCTGCGCATGGGTGCCACGAGTGGCAAAAACCTTGAAGCCGAGCGCCACGAGCGATTTAGCAAGCTCTACGGCCTTGGGTTTATCGGCATTACACACGCTTAAAAACGCCGCGCCCATACTTGCATCTGGCAATTTAATGCTGGCACCTAGCTGCGACTTTACAAAGGCTTCGGCAAAGGTTTTGCCGACACCCATCACTTCACCGGTTGATTTCATTTCGGGTCCCAAAATGGTATCCACACCGGGGAATTTAATGAAGGGGAATACTGCTTCTTTTACGCTGTAATAATGGGGCGTAACTTCTTTGGTAAAGCCTTGAGCTTTCAGGCTCTTACCGGCCATGCAACGCGCGGCAATTTTAGCCAAGGGATGGGCGATGGCTTTGGATACAAAGGGCACGGTGCGTGACGCACGCGGATTTACCTCCAGCACAAACACTTTGGCATTGGGTGTTTCAGCACCCTGAATAGCAAATTGCACATTCATCAAACCAACTACTTTTAACGCGTGCGCCATTGCTACCGTTTGGCGGCGAATTTCATCTTGCAGTGTATTTGAAAGTGAGAACGGCGGTAGCGAACAGGCAGAATCACCCGAATGTACCCCTGCTTGTTCGATGTGCTCCATAATGCCGCCAATCACCACGTCAACACCATCACACACGGCATCAACGTCAATTTCAATGGCATCATTTAAAAAGCGATCAAGCAGCACTGGCGAATCATTAGAAACTCTAACGGCTTCGCGCATATAGCGCTCTAAATCAGATTCCACATGAATAATTTCCATGGCGCGGCCACCGAGCACATAGCTAGGGCGCACCACCAGTGGGTAGCCGATTTCACGGGCTTTTATAATCGCTTCTTCATTGGTGCGCACAGTGCGGTTAGGCGGCTGGAGAAGGCCTAACTCTTGAATCATTTTTTGGAAACGTTCACGGTCTTCGGCCATATCAATGCTATCAGGCGTTGTACCAATAATGGGCACGCCAGCGGCTTCTAAGGCACGTGCCAGCTTTAGCGGCGTTTGCCCACCAAATTGCACAATCACGCCCACTGGTTTTTCTTTATCAACAATTTCGAGTACGTCTTCCAAGGTGAGCGGCTCAAAATAGAGGCGATCAGACGTATCGTAATCGGTTGAAACAGTTTCCGGATTACAGTTGACCATGATGGTTTCAAACCCATCTTCGCGCAGCGCTAATGCGGCGTGCACACAGCAATAATCAAACTCAATACCTTGACCAATACGATTCGGGCCACCGCCTAAAATCATAATCTTTTTATTGTTAGTAGGTGCCGCTTCGCATTCTTCATCATAGCTAGAATACATATAGGCCGTGGAAGTCGAAAACTCCGCCGCACAGGTATCTACCCGCTTATATACCGGGCGAATATTCAAGGCGTGGCGTTTCTCTCGCACTGCCGCTTCAGTTACCTTCAACAGATGGGCCAAGCGGCGATCGGAAAAACCTTTGCGCTTTAGGCCGCGCAGGGCTTCAGCGTCTAGCTCGGCGAGCGTGGTTTTTTCTACCTTAAGCTCAATTTTTACCAGTTCCTCAATTTGCGCTAAAAACCACGGATCAATCTTGGTTAAGCTATGCAATTCTTCCAGCGACATACCAATACCAAAAGCATCGGCCACGTACCAAAGCCGCTCTCCTCTCGGGTAGGCTAATTCATCGCCAATTTTATCGGGATCAACCGACTTTAAATTAAAACCATCTACACCCGTTTCCACACCTCGCAGGGCTTTTTGCAGGCTTTCTTGAAAGTTGCGGCCAATCGCCATGACTTCGCCAACGCTTTTCATTTGCGTGGTTAAACGGTCATCAGCTTGCGGAAATTTTTCAAACGCAAAGCGCGGTACTTTGGTGACCACATAATCAATAGAAGGCTCAAATGACGCTGGCGTAGCACCACCGGTAATTTCGTTTTTAAGCTCGTCCAAGGTATAGCCTGCCGCCAACTTTGCTGCTACTTTAGCAATCGGAAATCCCGTGGCTTTCGATGCCAATGCGGAGGAGCGCGACACGCGCGGATTCATCTCGATCACCACCATCCGGCCATCGGCTGGGTTAATCGCAAACTGCACGTTTGATCCGCCCGTTTCAACACCAATTTCACGCAGCACCGCGATAGAGGCATTGCGCATAATTTGGTATTCTTTATCCGTCAAAGTTTGCGCCGGAGCGACGGTAATGGAATCCCCAGTATGTACGCCCATAGGATCTAAATTTTCGATGGCGCAAATGATGATGCAGTTGTCCGCTTTATCGCGCACCACTTCCATTTCAAATTCTTTCCAGCCTAGCAGTGATTCTTCTATGAGCAATTCTTTGGTGGGCGATGCTTCCAGCCCGCGCTCACAAATCTCCAAAAATTCATCGCGGTTGTATGCTATGCCGCCGCCCGAACCGCCCATGGTAAAGCTAGGGCGAATGATGGCGGGAAAGCCGATGGTTGCCTGCGCCTCAAGCGCTTCGGGCATGGAATGGGCGATAAGAGAACGGGCGGAATCAAGGCCAATTTTAGTCATCGCCGCTTTAAATTTGGCGCGGTCTTCGGCTTTATCAATGGCTTCTTTGCTGGCACCAATCATTTCTACGTTGTACTTCGCCAATACGCCGTGACGATCAAGATCAAGCGCGCAATTGAGCGCTGTTTGGCCGCCCATTGTCGGCAGCAGCGCATCGGGGCGTTCTTTGGCAATAATTTTTTCGATAATCTGCCATGAAATCGGCTCGATATACGTCACATCCGCCATATCAGGATCGGTCATTATCGTGGCAGGATTGGAGTTTACCAAAATAACTTTGAAGCCTTCATCACGCAAAGCCTTGCAGGCTTGCGCGCCTGAATAATCAAATTCACACGCTTGCCCAATGACGATGGGGCCGGCGCCAATGATGAGGATAGATTTTATGTCGGTACGTTTTGGCATACTAATTCCGTTGTTGATGCAGTGATTTTTATTGCAATTAATGGCGAAGATATTCAGTTTCAAAGCATCTTCAAAAGATTAGAATTATTTTGTTTTAGCTTGTTTGGCGACCATCATGGTAATAAATTGATCGAACAAATAACCAACCTCATGCGGACCGGGGCTGGCTTCGGGGTGACCCTGAAAGCTAAATGCGGGTACATCGGTACGCGCCAAACCTTGGCAAGTGTTATCAAATAGCGAACGGTGCGTCACTTTTAAATTTGCTGGCAAGCTCGATTCATCGGCTGCAAAACCGTGGTTCTGGCTGGTGATATAAACTTTGCCGGTAGCTAAATCTTGCACCGGATGGTTAGCACCATGATGGCCGAACTTCATTTTCATCGTCTTGCCACCCGACGCCAAGGCCAACAACTGATGGCCTAGACAAATACCAAACACGGGTACCCCAGCGTTAATAATTTCGGCAATAGCCGCAATCGCGTAATCACAAGGCTCCGGATCACCAGGGCCGTTGGATAAAAACACGCCATCTGGCTTTAAGGCTAGGGCTTGTGCAGCCGACGTTTGCGCGGGCAATACTGTTACTTTGCAATCACGGTCAGCTAGCATACGCAAAATATTTTGCTTCACACCGTAATCAAACGCCACCACATGAAACTTAGAATCAATCACTTCTAATGGCTGCGCACCAAGCTTCCAAGATGCGGTGCGCCACACATAGGGTTTATTGCAACTGACCACTTTAGCTAAATCTTGCCCTGCCATATTGGGCGCGGTTTTAGCCTTTGCGAGCGCTGTGGCAATATTGGCCGCTGTGGCTGCGCCAGCCATAATGCAGCCGTTTTGCGCGCCTTTTTCACGAATCAAGCGCGTAAGCCGCCGTGTATCAATACCGGCAATACCGACCACATTATTTTGCGCCAGATAATCGGGCAAGGTTTGGGTCATGCGGAAGTTCGAAGCTAGGGTAGGTAAATCACGAATAATCAGCCCCGCAGCGAAGGCTTGGCGCGATTCCATATCTTCCAAGTTAACACCAGTGTTGCCGATATGCGGATAGGTGAGCGTGACCATTTGCCCCATATACGAAGGGTCAGTCAGAATCTCTTGGTAGCCTGTCATTGCGGTGTTAAACACCACTTCACCAACAGCTGCGCCGTCCGCCCCTATGGCGTGCCCGACAAACACCGCGCCATCAGCTAAAACCAAGATCGCGGCACGTTCGCAGCCAGCAAATAGGGCGTTCTTCAAATCGCTTAATTGATTTAATGAATTTAACGGGCCAGAATCAGGTGTAGATAAAGAAGCAGAATTCAAAAGTCACCCCAAATAAAATCAATGGAAAATTAAACCTAGAAACGGCAGTTGGACGGGTGTGAGTGTGCGAAATTGGGGTTTCCCTGCAAGGCATGACGACGACGCAGGCGTCACCCTACGAGGAGGAATAACGCCGCTGGGGAACTTCAATTTCGTGCAATCACGCCCGTAACGCCTTCACCTAACTGCCGACAGTACAGAAACTTCAAAGTATCTATAAACACAGGCATCTTTAACATTTACTAGCGGTCAACTGCTGTTTCTAGGTTTTTTAGCACATACAAAAACGGGAAAGCCCTTTTTCAAGGCTTTCCCGCTGATGCGATTAAGAAAGAATTATACCGTAGATAGCACTTTGCTGCACAGCAACATGGCGATATTGCTTAACTAAATTCCCAATACATCCATCATCGAATACAAACTCGGTTTGGCCTTTGCCACAAATTGTGCCGCTTGGAGTGCGCCATGTGCATATGTGGTGCGCGACTGCGCCCGATGGGTAAGCTCAATACGCTCACCTTTGGCGGCAAATAGCACCGTATGGTCACCAATAACATCACCACCGCGCACGGTCGAAAAACCAATCGTGCCGGGTTTACGCACGCCGATAATGCCTTCACGGCTCATTACCGCAATATCGTCCAAAGTTTGGTCCTGCGCTGCGGCTGCAGCACGACCCAGCATCAGCGCCGTACCTGATGGCGCATCTACTTTTTGACTATGATGGGTTTCAATAATTTCAATATCAGCTTGGTCACGCAGGGCTTTAGCGCCTAGTTCTACCAAGCGCTGCAGCACATTCACGCCAAGGCTCATATTGGCAGAAAATACAATTGGAATTTGCGCTGCAAATGCCTGCAGTTGCCCAAATTGCGCGGCACTCAGACCCGTAGTGCCCACCACGGCAGGCTTACCCAGCGTTACGCAAATCGCTAGATTTTCCAGCGATACTTCCGGCCTTGAGAAGTCAATCAGCACATCGCATAATTCAATACCAGCCTTTGCATCAGCCGTTACCGCAATGCCTGCAATGACTTCACCAATACTAGCGCTCAGGGCATGGCTCAGCGCCGCAACGGCTTGCATATCTGGTTGCTCGCGGGCGGCTTGCAAAATCATGCGCCCCATGCGACCTGAAGCGCCGGCGACGCAGATATTCAAAGTGGGCGTCACTATTAATCCAACCGCTACTAGGATTTTGGTGGTTTTGCTGGCGCGCCAGGTGCTGCTTCATAGCTGCGACGCTTTTCAACACCGCCGGTAAATATTTCGCTTTCCATACCAACACCGTCAACCTTAGTCACTTTATCAGCATCAAAAGCCACAGTGACCTTGCGTTGCTCGGTACTGCCACCAGCTTGCGAAATACTAAAATAATAATCCCACCGATCCGCGCGAAACGGGTCACGCAACAGAGGCGTGCCTAAGGCCAAGCGCACTTCGTTGCGCGACATGCCAATCTTTACCTTCTCAACCGATTCCTGCGTGACCAAATTACCTTGCTGAATATCAATACGATGTACGCCAAAATTATTACAAGCAGACAAACCGCAAGCAACCGTAATAACGGCGAAAACACGAACTAAGGAGGCAGGGACACCAAGCTTACTAGAATTTTTTTGCATCATTTTTAATCATTTACCTTTGAAAAACAACGCGCTACATAAACTACACGTTCGCGCATTATACCTGACTGCGCCACAATGGCAGCGGCCAACTCTGCACACACCCGCCATGCAAACCTACTTCGTTTAGCGCATGAATTGCATGATTGGAACAACTAAGGCTGAAATAGTTTTATCATTGCATCTATTATTTCTATAAAGCGACATACCATGTCCGATTCAAGAGAACTCCGTAACATCGGCTTGAAAGCAACTTTGCCGCGTTTGAAGGTATTGGATTTATTCCAAAACAGTGAAACCCGCCACCTCACGGCTGAGGATGTGTATCGCCTGCTCATCAACGAAAATGAAGACATTGGCCTAGCCACGGTCTATCGCGTACTTACTCAATTTGAACAAGCTGGGTTGCTGATTCGTCATCACTTCGAGAGTGGCAAGGCGGTATTTGAACTAAACGAAGGCACGCATCATGATCATATTGTCTGCATTGGCTGTGGTCATGTTGAGGAATTTCACGATGCCGAAATTGAACGCCGCCAAGAAAAAATTGCCAAGCAATTAGGCTATGTGATTAAAGACCACCAAATGATTTTATACGCAGAGCGCTGCCCGCACTGCCCAGTCAAAGCCGGACGCCATTAAATAAATAAGTTGAAAAATTAGTTAGAGTAATGCGCAGATCAGCAGTGAAAGGATTAAGATTAGCGCTACCGAATATTTTCGGCATGCCTAAATTTTTGGCACATTGATGTTGTCTATTGCTGCACAAGCTGACCACTAGAACTTGCCCGATAAAGGGTTAAAAGGATTAAGGATGCCCAATTTAAGTAGCTTTCCAACCAAACTAATGCGATCAATTGCGGTTATTTTTGTAATCGCGTTTGCATGGCTTGTGATTGCAATGCCAACTCAGGTGCAAGCGCGAACAACTATTCAGGCCAGCATTGGTGAAATAAAGCTCTCTGCCCTGCCAAAGGAAGCGCAAACCACATTAAAGCACATTAAAAATAATGGGCCCTATGATTATAAAAAGGACGGTGTGTCGTTTTCAAACCGCGAGCGCATTTTGCCAAAACAAAAGCGCGGTTACTACCGTGAATTCACAGTAAAAACACCCGGTGCAAAAACCCGTGGCGCGCGCCGCATTGTTGCCGGTAATGTCGGCGAATATTATTATACGGATGACCACTACGCGAGCTTTAAACGCATCAAAGAATAACCAAGTCCTACCCTAGCATTTAAGCTGAAATAACAGAATTCAAGGAAAATCGTATGCCTTCAAAAGCCCTTCAAGCACATCTAGAAAGTAAAACGCCCAGTGGGGTTTACTGGCTTAAGGATCACGCCAGCATTAAAGAACTAGGCACGGCGGCCAAGAAGGCAAAACTAGCGTTCTACCACCTTGAAGGCGCTAAAATTGAGCGCAAAGAACAGTTTTTAAACCACGCCTCAGTTGTGCTGCATTTTCCGAGCGACACTGGCAAAAACTGGGATGCGTTTTACGATTGCCTGACCGATATGGAATGGGCACCTGCAGGAGGCTATTTAATCTATTTTGACCACACCGACGCCTTTGCCGAACACCACGAAAGCGAGCTTGAAACCGTAATTGAACTGTTCCAAGATGCCGTAGATTATTGGGACGAAGAAGGTAAACCACTACTCGTGCTGCTATCGGGTGAGCATGCGCCGGAGGATATTGAGAAGTTATAGTGCTTGGTTCAGAGCCAACAGCAGCACATCAGCTGCGCCGACCGTTTTAACGTCAAAAACGACCAACGGCGTACCTGTATCAAGCGACAACTGGCGCGCTTTTAACGAGGCTCAACGCTAGCTGGCAGAAACCTCCAACGCATGTTTGGGTAATTTGGATCACTGACATACTGATTTATTATTTTGCTGCACCCTCCACGCTACTCCGTTCCGGCAATCAAACTCGCATTGCCACCTGCGGCTGCTGTGTTTACCGTGACGCAACGTTCGGAGGCAAAGCGCATTAGATAGTGCGGGCCGCCTGCTTTTGGCCCGGTGCCGCTTAAGCCTTCGCCGCCGAAGGGTTGCACGCCCACCACTGCACCTACTTGGTTGCGGTTTACGTAAATATTACCCACCTTGGCACGTTGGCAAATTGCTGCAATGGTTTCTTCAATACGGCTGTGGATGCCCAAGGTTAGGCCATAGCCAGATTTATTGATACTATCTACCACATTGAAAATATCTTCGCCCGCAAATTCATACACGTGCAAAATGGGGCCAAATACTTCTTGCGCCAGCACCTGTAAATTCGGAATTGTGAATGCGCACGGCGCGAAAAAATGACCGGCAGGAATATCCCGTGGTAGACTGGTTTGACCAATTTGCGTATATTGCGCCGCCATTTTTTCGCGATGCGCTACCAGCATATCAAACGCGGCGCGATCAATCACCGGGCCAATATCAGTTTCAAGTAACGCCGGATCACCCATTTGTAGTTGTGCCATCGCGCCTTCAAGCAAGGTGGCGACGCGCGGCGCAATATCGCGCTGCACGCACAAGATGCGCAGCGCCGAACAACGCTGACCAGCGCTATTGAAGGCTGAAGTGAGTACATCATTAATGATTTGCTCAGGCAATGCGGACGAATCCGCAATCATCATATTGAGCCCGCCCGTTTCTGCAATAAACGGTATCAATGCACCACGGCGTTGCGCTAGGCTGCGGTTAATCGCCTGTGCCGTGTTCGTACCACCAGTGAAGGCGATACCTGCCACGCGCTCATCGGCCACCAATGCGGCACCCACCGTTTCACCAGCGCCCGGCAACAGGGCAATAGCATCATTAGCCATCCCCGCCTGCAACAGCAGGCGCACCGCAGCACTGGCGATAAGGGGCGTCTGCTCCGCCGGCTTAGCGATTACGGCATTACCTGCCGCGTATGCCGCCGCAATTTGGCCTAAGAAAATAGCAAGCGGAAAATTCCAAGGGGATATACAAACAAATACTCCACGACCATGCAAGCTCAAGGCATTGGTTTCGCCAGTAGGCCCTGGTAGTAACAAGGGTTCGCTAAACTTTTCACGTACTTCAACGGCATAGTAACGGCAAAAATCAATGGCTTCGCGCACTTCGCCCAAGGCATCGGGCAGCGTTTTTCCGGCTTCGCGACATAAAAGCGCGAGCAATTTTGGCCGCTCTGCTTCTAATAAATCTGCAACAGTATCGAGCACTTTGGCGCGTTCTAGTGCGGCTACCGGCTGATAGCCTACTGTTACTTTAAGCGCTAAATCTACCAATGTTGCATCGGCTTCTTCCACATAACCTATCGTTGCTAAGTCAATCGGGCTTTGCAAATCACGGCGCGCGCCTTTAATCACCCCCCCGGCAATAATCGGTTCTGAGAAATAATTATTTTTACTAAGCCACGGCGCCATATCTGCCTGCAATGCGGAAAATACAGGTACCTCCGCAAAACTAAAGCCGCTAGAATTCATACGATTTTCTCCAAATAAATTGACTGGCAGCGCTAATTTTGGGTTTGCGGTAGGGTTATTCGTCATAGCCGCGGCAATGGGATCAGCCACTACTTTTTCAATCGGAATATCAGGGTCGGCAATACGGTTTACAAAGGATGAATTTGCCCCATTCTCTAACAAGCGCCGCACTAAATACGGCAATAAATCTTCATGCGAACCTACGGGGGCGTACACACGGCAGGGCCGGGCGTGTTGGGATAACACAGCATCGTAAAGTTCCACGCCCATACCATGCAGGCGCTGAAATTCCATTTGATCAGCAGCTACATTCGCCGCTTTGGCTCTGTTCAAGATTGTTGCTACTGTGTGGGCATTGTGGGTCGCAAATTGGCAATAAAACTGTTGATGCGCATCGAGCATTTTACCGGCGCAAGCTAGATAGGAAACATCGGTATTGGCCTTGCGCGTAAATACCGGATAGCCACGTAAACCCTGCGTTTGCGCCCGCTTAATCTCAGTATCCCAATACGCACCTTTAACTAAGCGCAGCATGATTTTTTTATTGTGTCGCAGGGCTAGTTCGCGCAAAAATTCAATCACATGAATTGCGCGTTTTTGATACGCCTGCACGGCTAGGCCAAAGCCGCTCCAGCCACGCAGCGGCTCGCTGGCAAATACGGCGCTAAAAATTTCTAAGGAAATCTCTAGGCGCTCGGTTTCTTCGGCATCTAAGGTTAACCCTAACCCGCCCGCATGCGCTAGCTCGGCAAGAATTTGTATTTTTGGCAATAGCTCGCGCATTACGATTTCTTTTTTTGCGAATTCATAACGCGGATGCAATGCCGATATTTTTACTGAAATCCCCGGCGCTGCATTTACGGTTTTACCTTTAGCATATTGCGCGATAGAAGCAATCGCATCTTTATAGGCCACAAAGTAACGCTCAGCGTCAGCGGCTGTCATAGCACCCTCGCCCAACATATCGAAGCTATGCAAATAATTTTTTTGCTCGTCGCTAACGGATCGCTTTAGAGCACTTTCGATATCGCGCCCCATCACGAATTGCTCGGCCATGAGCTTCATGCCTTGCCGCAATGACGCCCGTACGATGGGCTCTCCGGCTTTGGCAGCCATACGGCCTAGCCAGCCCGAAACATCAGTCAAGCTATCTGGCGTTACGCTCACCAACTTGCCCGTGAGCATCATGCCCCATGTGCCAGCATTAACGAGTAAGGAATCGCTTTGTCCTAAGTGCTTGCGCCAATCACCCTGACCAAACTTATCTTTTATGAGCTTATCCGCCGTAGCGGAATCGGGAATACGTAATAGCGCTTCAGCCACACACATCAGCAACACGCCCTCTTGGCTAGAAAGATCATATTGCTGCAGGAACGATTGCATGCCGGTATTCACCGTCTGCGCTTGACGGCTACGCACAGTTTCAACTAAGCCACGTGCCGACTGCATCACGGCTAAATTATCGGCTTCACTCAGTTTTGCCGTAGCAACCAGTGCCGCTACCACGGCACCTTCATTGGCCAAAAACGCCGCACGCATGGGTGCGAAGCTGGGTATATTATTGCTGGCGATGCTATTCATTAGTGCGTCCCATTAGTGTGTCCTTAAAGGCTCACAGTATTCCACTTATCCCACTATTGCGCATTGGTTTTGCGCAATAGGCAAGATAAGCTTTTGACCAATCTTTAGAACGCTAATTTTCGCACAGTAACTGCCTGAAGCGCAAAGCTGAATTTATTGCGCCGCCTGTGCTTGCTGGCTGGCGATTTCGGCATGTACTGTTGCCATATCCAATTCCATTGACCGCGCAATTACTTGCTCTAATCCCGACTTTGGCAATGCGCCTGCTTGCGAAAAAATAATGACCTGTTCCCGAAACACCATCAATGTAGGGATGGAGCGAATGTTGAACGACGCCGCAATTTCTTGTTCAATCTCGGTATTTACTTTTGCAAAAACCACATTTGGGTGCGCTTGCGAAACGCTTTCAAATGTTGGCGCAAAGGCGCGACATGGCCCACACCAAGGTGCCCAAAAATCAAGGATTACCGCCGGATTATCGGTAATCACTTGGTTAAAATTTTCTTTTGTTAGTTCAATAACAGCCATGTTTATTTCTCCCGTATTGCGCGATGCATACGCGCGATTTTTTGTTACGATTATGTGCACCCTACATAAATTTATAGGCTGCGCGCTGCCATTTTTGCTACTTTAGCGCCCAATGCCCGCAAGCCATCCGCCGCGCGTTGATTCAAAATTTCACCGTCGGCCGAGCCTAATTTATCCGCATGAGGTACTGCTATTACCGGCAACACAATCGCCCCCAAATTGCTAAATATAGAGGCGACATGTGGCAATGCCCGCATGCCCCCCATTGCCCCTTGCGAAGCGCCAATCAAACCAACAGGTTTATCAACAAAAGCGGCATTACTAGCAGCACCAATCACAGATTGGCTTAACCAATCAATCGTGTTTTTAAGCAGTGGGGTAATGGACGCGTTGTATTCAGGGCTGGCGACCAGCAAAGCATCGGCTGCCACCAACTGCGGATGTAGCGCCAATAAAGATGCGGGGTTGCCGTGTTCTGTGTGCCAGTCCGCATCATAGAGCGGTAGGACATAGTCAGCTAAATTTAGCAGGGTGACGTCAGCACCCGCCGCACGCGCGCCAAGCATCGCGAATTTTAGGGCATTCACATTAAATGAGTTTTTACGGTTACTGCCAGCAAAAGCGATAATTTTTGGGGTATGCATATTTTTCAATTTTAATTTAGTTGCTGTTAGTTTGGTACGACGCTGGAAATTTCAACCGGCAATATCCATTCTCCCACAACGTCGCGTAGCAGCCACGCAGTTTGCACCACAAATTTCAGGGGCAAGGGCACAAAACAGTGTGGAAACAAGACCTTACGGCTAGGCGAAAGCTCCCATCGCAATGCTTGAGGCAGGGCCGCCGCCAGCGCAATATCATCAATGACCAGCACCCGCAAACGCGTATGCGCAGCATAATAGCGCGATGCCGTGCCCAATAGCGTATCCGCTGTGCTCAGGTGAATGAAGCCTTCAGCAACCAAATCTGCGCTGGCAAAAACGCCTGTTTTCTGCGCCTCTTGCCAATCGTCTTCCAAGGTAATTCGATAAATCATAAACTTAAAACCTCGTCATTGTTTAACTATATTGCCCAAATATAATACGTACAAATAGGCTGTGCACGGTATCATAATCAATCAATTCATCCGCAACGCCAATAAATTTTGAAAGTTTTGAGCACTTACATCGGCCGCTTTGCGCCCTCGCCCACTGGGCCACTACACATCGGTTCCCTCATCGCCGCCCTCGCGAGCTATCTCGATGCCCGAGCCCATGGCGGGTTGTGGAAGCTGCGCATTGATGATATTGATACTACCCGATGCAAAGCAATTTACGCCAACGAAATAAAAACCTGCCTGCAAAATTTTGGCCTGCACTGGGACGGCGAAGCCACGAGCCAACAAGTTCGCGCTGATACCGACGGGGCTTACGCGACGGCCTTACAAACACTGGCTGATAAAAAAGTGGTGTACGCCTGCGTGTGCTCGCGCAAGGAAATAGCTGATTCCATCCTAACTATGCCAACAGCAACCCTCATCAATAACCCTGAAGGCGCGCTATATTCAGGCGTTTGCAGACATAAAGGCTTTACGCTAAGCCATCCCAATTCCGCTATTCGCCTAAACGTAAGTGATAGCGAAATTAGTTTTCATGATCGCATTCAGGGCAGTTTTTCACACCAACTTTCCCAAACCTGTGGCGACTTCATTTTAAAGCGCAAAGATAATTTATTTGCCTATCAACTAGCCGTGGTGGTAGACGATTATTTAGAAGGCATCACCCATATTGTTCGCGGTGCCGATCTACTAGACTCTACCCCGCGACAAATCCACCTACAGCAATTATTAGGCTACCCAACACCGATTTATGCACATGTGCCCCTTGCGTTGACGGACAAAGGCGAAAAGCTCTCCAAGCAAACTTTAGCCCCAGCCCTACCGCTTCAACCCAGCGCCGCACAAGCATTAAACACGCTATTGTCATGCCTAAAGTTTTTAGGGCAACCCACAGACGGCCTAGCGCAAATGCACGATGCAGCCGCGCTGCTGGAAGCTGCGGTTAAGCGCTGGGATGTTAGCGCTGTTGGTCGCTTGGGATTGGACCGGCTAGGAAATTAATTTTACGATGCCCACGTATGGGGGACATGCATCGAAATTTGAGTGAATGGAAGGGGCTCGCCAAAACGGACACCATGATTTAGTATTTTACTAAAACATGTAGAACATACTGACTGTAACAGCGAAGCGTCAATTCACACACGAATACCGTGCCCAAGCGGTTAAATTAATCACAGCGCAAGGCATGACCGTCAGCGCGGCGGCGCAAAAAATTTGGGTTTCAATGCAAACCTATGCTAGTTCACGGCTGGCTTTAGTACCAATTTAAAAAGTAAGGCAATATGATTTATCCTTTAATCCATACAACGTCATGGTGTCCGACAAATTGAGCCTTTCTAAACATACTGTTTCTGCTGGAACGTGATGACGATAAATTCGGCTGGCCGTACTACGGCAACTTTTACTGTTACATTCATATACCCATTGAGAATATCATCTGATGTCATTGTAGTACCTAGCCCGCATGCTACGGAAAACGCATCAGATGCTGTAGCTCCCATCAATCCTCCCTGTTTCCAGATAGATGTAAGGAAACTACTGATCTCCGCTGTTAACATGACCCACGTGTTCATATTGTTCGGCAGGAAAATACAATCTTTCACGGCGACCTTGCACGACTGTTCAATCATGATCATGGTTCTGCGTACGGGAAGATAGCGCCAGTCCTGGCTATTGCCATCGAGGGTACGTGCGCCCCATACGAGAATGCCCTGACCGCTGAAGCTGCGGAGTGCATTAACTGACTTTCCAGAAACAGCATCAACATTGAGATTGGCCTGTTGCGAATCCGACAGGTTAATCGGAAGAGAAACTACACCAACCATCGAAGTGTTTGCAGGAGCTTCCCATGGACCAACCTGATTGTCGAGGGATGTGATCACGCCCGCCATGCCACCACTGGGTGGAAGAATGTTAGCAAGTGTGAGAATGTTGTTCGCGATCTCTGCGTAGGTCGGACTTGCATTCATCAACGCATTGTGATTCTGCGTTTCGGTAAGTCCAAGTGAGGTATTCTGAATATTCGCAATGATGGATGCTACGCTTGGATTCGGATCGGAAGGTGGATTGATGATCGGCGCGAGCTGCGTAATATTGCCACCGAAAAGATTGGTGTAGTCAATGTCACCATTCTGCATGATCGTTGTTCCTACAAAAGGATAGTACGCGGTTCCGAAATCGAGTCCGTTTATACCAGTATTGGCTCTGAACGCCGCAATGTCGTTCGTGTATAGAATCGGGTCGGGATCGTTTCCGCCAATGATGTCGAAAATGCTTACTGAACTTTGCTTCGTACTACTCTGCATCAACATACTTTGCATTAATGTTCCATTTTCGGCAACGCTGAGCAAAGTCGCTTCTGGACAGATGTACATGGTTGGCTCCCATTCATTCAGTAACAACGTCAGTCCCCCTTGTAGATCAGAAAGTTTTACATTCGGATTAATGAGTTGTGTCCCAAGAGTAGCGGGTTTTCCGGAAGCTTCACCATAGGAGCCAACTGAAACGATGTAAGCATTGCTTCCGCCGTTCTGAAAGAACAACTGTACACTGTTGTACAGATAATAGATGGTGTTTGGATCAGGTAATATGGAATAGTATGTTCCATTGAACATTAAGTATTGGCCAGAAGTAGGCGGGGCCTTTTGTGGAACAAGATAATATTGTGGTGAATATTGTTTGGTTGGAGCGGCGGGCGCCGGGAGATTCGGCAGACAAAAGAACGCCTGAAAATCGGCGAACGAAGTTATGCGTACAGCCTTGTTGGTGTATGACACACCTTCGTGGGATGCAGTAGGTGTATACCCAATAAATGCCGGAACAGCTGAAGGAACTCCAACCACAGAATTCTGAAAAGCATTTACTTCATTGATATAGACGCCCGGTGTTTGGATGGTGGATAAGTTCATAGGGTTGTACCTTTTATGATGGCTTGATCGCTAGAAGTAAATGAATGAGGCTGCTTCAGTAGTAGCATTGAATTATGTACGCTAAATTTTTAGAGATTCTGTTCCAGTAAATCGTATGAAATAATTTCTGCTTCTGATTATTGAACATTCTCTCAAATCAATGAACTCTAACTTATCAGCTTATCAGCAATGTTTTGAATTATGGTAAATCTAGAAAGAAAAAATGGGGTCAGACTCTCATGGCACTCGGTTAAGCCCAGACGCCCCGTAAAAGTATGCTGAACACACCAGCACGCGGTAAAAAGCGTTGGATTGCACGCCCTTGGAAACGACCCTTTACAGGAAATCAGATGTCGCCGGTTGCTGAGAAACGTCGTCAATTGGGAGCCTCGCCGCTTAACCGAGTGCCATGAG
>JANMDR010000324.1:0-4439 GCA_031376425.1 Betaproteobacteria bacterium | reverse complement strand
TTTTCCGCCGCGCAGGTTTGATCGTAAATTAGCACCGTCGTGCCTTCAATTTCGCGCAAACCACGCTGTACAAGATCAAGATCATCACGATGATGTATCGTAACATCAGGTGCCAAGCCTGCCTGCACGTCCGGCGCGTCATATTTCTCTGGCTCATCGGTAACAATCACAACCCGCTTCACGCCTTCGGAATGCACTTGATGGGTGATCATCGGTACTGAAATCGGCCCATCTACAGGCTGGCCGCCAGTCATGGCCACGGCATCATTAAACAAAATTTTGTAGGTGATATTGACGTTACCGGCAATGGCTGCGCGAATGGCTAATAATCCAGAATGGTAGTAAGTGCCGTCGCCTAAGTTTGCGAATACATGCTTGGTACTGGTAAATGGTGAAATACCCACCCACGGCACGCCTTCGCCACCCATTTGCGTGAAGGTCATCGTTTCTTCAGGGCGAATCCATGTGGCCATATAATGGCAGCCAATACCAGCAAGTGCTTTTGAGCCTTCGGGCACTTTGGTGGAAGTATTGTGGGGGCAACCGGAACAAAAATAGGGGATGCGTGCCGCTTTTGCGCGCGGCTTTTCCAATGCAGCTTCTTTGTCTGCAATGAACTTCATGCGGGCTTCAATAATTTTACTAGTATGAAATTTAGCGATGCGCTTCGCTATTACACGCGCAATCATCGCAGGGGTAAGTTCGCCAGCGGCGGGCAAGAGCCACGCGCTACGCTGCTGCTCCCATTCGCCGTGCTCGTCGTACTTACCGATCACACGGGGGCGCACATCATCCCGCCAGTTATACAACTGTTCTTTGAGTTGGTATTCGATTAGCTGGCGCTTTTCTTCAACGACTAAGATTTCTTCCAAGCCAGTAGCAAAATCACGTACACCTTCAGGCTCTAAGGGCCAGGGCATAGCCACTTTATAAAGCCGAATGCCAATTTCAGCAGCGTGGCGTTGATCAATACCCAAGTCTTCCAGTGCCTGCAAAGTATCAAGATAGCTCTTACCAGAAGCAATAATACCTAATCGCGGTTTATCCGAATCGATAGTGATGTGATTAAGCTTATTCACCCGTGCGTAGGCAAGTGCGGCATAAATTTTATAATGCTGAAGGCGCAATTCTTGTTCCATTGGCGCATCAGGCCAGCGTAGGGAGACGCCTTTTTCAGGCATGACAAAATCTTGCGGCAATAAAATTTTGGTGTTGTTAGGATCAATATTTACCGACGCTGAAGCATCAACGGTATCTGAAACACATTTGAACGCCACATACAAACCGGAATAGCGCGACATCGCAAAGCCGTGCATGCCGAGTTCCAGAATTTCCTGCACCCCTGTTGGGTACAACACCGGAATCATGGCTGCATCAAAGATGTGTTCTGATTGATGCGGCAAGGTGGATGATTTACACGCATGGTCGTCACCCGCCACGAGCAATACACCACCGTGCTTAGATGAACCTGCGGCGTTAGCGTGTTTAAACACATCACCAGAACGATCTACACCAGGCCCCTTGCCGTACCAAATACCGAATACGCCATCGTACTTAGCGCCTTCAAACAGGGTGACTTGTTGCGAGCCCCAAACCGCCGTAGCGGCCAGTTCTTCATTTACACCTGGGGTAAAAAATACATGTTGTTCTTTAAGGAATTTTTTAGCTTTCCATAGCGCTTGATCGTAGCCGCCCAAGGGGGAGCCGCGATAACCAGAAATAAATCCTGCTGTATTGAGCCCAGCCGCTAAATCGCGTTGGCGCTGCAGCATGGGGAGGCGCACGAGAGCTTGGGTGCCCGTCATAAATGCGCGGCCTTGCTGGAGCAAGTATTTATCGTCTAAAGTGACGTGAGAAAAATCGGTGACGCCAGCGGATGTAACTTGTGGAACAGCAGCCATAACAACTCCTCAAAAATTATGTTTTTGTAGTCGCGCTTTAAGATATGCCTTTAAGGTATACCTTTAAAATGTGCTTTTAAGGTGAAAACCCAGCAAAGCAGCGATTTTTTGATTCGGTGCAAATTGTGTTCGCGCCAATCAAACTTCGACCGACGCGCAGTGTACAGCAAATCCATCCCTTCAGGTTTTTATAGTGCTGGCAGCTATAGTGCAGGTAACTTAATAAGAATCGGGCAATGGTCGGAAATAGCTAACTGCGCTGGACGTTTGGCTTCATCATCGATATTCACGGTGTCACCGAAGGGCGTTATGCTTATTTTTTCAGACTTTGGCAGCGCACTTAATCCGGGCCAATTACGACTAATAAGCATTTGATCTAATCCATTTGGGTTCCTACATCCCATTTCTTTCACCAGCGCTAGGCGATCTTCATTGCGCAAGCGCTTTACTTTGGCGGCTTCACATAAGCGGCTAGCAGCATCGCTGATAGCGCAACTTGGTGCCGCTAACGACATGCCTGATGCAGGCGGTTCGCCGTCATTAATTTCTGCGAGTAGATAGCGCACCTTGGTGGTGGTGGGTAATGTCGTTTTTGGATCAGAAGCATCAACGCGGGCAGCATGATTTTCGCTGTTTTTCATCGCTTCAACTTCATGCCAAAGGTCACGATTAAAATCGCCGATGAAAACAAAATGATCTGCCGATTTAGCCGTTTGCTCCAGCCACGCTTCAAGCGGCACAACTTGCTGCTGCAACATCAAGCAATCTTTCTGCTCACCTTCCAATTTACCACGACCTTCTGGCGAATTTTCGAGCGGTGAAACACACGCAGCTTTTAAATGCACATTCATAAACGCGAGATTTTTATCCTTGAGCTTCAAAGTGAGCGCTAAACCGGGGCGTGGCCGACGATCACCACCGATCTCAGGTAAGGACAACAGATCATAAACATCACACTTCGCATTCGTGGCGTTCAATGCCTTACGCCATGCAAAACCTAGGCGCTGAACGCCGTAACCCTCATAGCTACACACTTCATACTGCCCAGCATTTGCACCTAAAGCGTCGGTAATGGCATCCTTTCCAGACACCTCTTGAAAGGCAATGATGTCGGCATTCATGCGTTCTCTAATCACTTTTGCCAAGCGCTCATTGCGCTGCGCGGAAAGCTCCGGTGTTACCCGTACCGCATCGCGCGTTTCGTCGGTATACACATTACAAGGCGGCATGGTGCCAATGCTAAATGGCATGCGGATCGTTTCGTCTTTTGGCCGCCAATCAATTTCCCAACCAACATTAGGGCGGTCATAAGAATATACCTTCCCCTGCCCTTTCACGGCGATTGATTCTGAGGTGTTTGCGTTACTTGCGCGTTCGGTTGAACCAATCATTTTTGATAATGGTCCTGAATAACCCATCCAGATTTTCTTGCGGCCATCAAAAATATAGCGGCGGTTACAGGCACTAATCCATTTTTCTGTTTCCGCTACAGAAATATGCCAGCCTAAATTCCAACTCGCAACCACTAGGCCACTATCAGTTGCAGCGGTTGGCACCGAGAGTGCGGCGGCGTTACCGCCAATAAACAGAGCGACAATACCAACGGCAATTCTAAGCTTTGATAATTTCATTCTACGCATTCTCTAAAAAATTAAGCAGCTACTTCCGCTGCTACTGCCGCCACAAACGCAAATAATAATGCATCGGCTGGTACCAAATCCTGTTCATTAAACGCAATGCGTTCGATGATGCCATCGCGCGGGCTCACTATCGTATGCTCCATTTTCATGGCTTCCATAATGATCAGAGCCTGCCCTTTTTTTACGGCATCCCCGGCTTTGACAAGTACCTTGACTACTCTACCCGGCATCAGCGCGGTAAGTCGCCCCGCATCAACTTCTTCAACTGCCTCAAACCGGAAGGGGTCTACTAATTTTAACTTACAGCGATTACCTGCGTGCAGCACGGCAAATTCATCGCCGCTTTGTACCACTACCGCATTCACCTTCACGCCATCGGCCATAAAGCTAATTTCATTCTGATTTTTTACCGCTTTAATGACGGCAATGGTGCGATCTAATATCTTGAAAATTCTTCTATTTAGGCAGGTTTCAACCAATACTTTAACAATATTGGCATCGTCCTCGGTATGGAATTCAAGCTCGCGGATGGCATTGCAATTAAGCCACCAGCCGCCGGTGTTATTCCATGGCGAGGCCATAACGTCTAGCGGTTTATCCAACACCGCTAAACTCGCGGCGATCAAGCTCACCGCCGTTGGCGCACTTTGCATCGGCGCAAATAAACTTTGCTTGTGTGTGGCGATAAAGCTGGTATCCGTTTCACCGCGCAGGTAGGCTGGGTGCTGACACAGCTGTTCTAAAAAGCCCAGATTAGTTGTCACGCCCAGCACTTCAGTTTGCGAAAGGGCAATTTGCATGCGCCGGATTGCTTCTGGCCTATCGTTACCCCAAGTAATAATTTTGGCAATCATAGGATCATAAAAAACACTCACTTCATCCCCCGATTGCACCCCCG
>JANMDR010000267.1:0-7347 GCA_031376425.1 Betaproteobacteria bacterium | reverse complement strand
CCCTGCCCAGCATGCTACTGAGTTCTATTCCCGTTAATCCGTTTTTAGATATGACTGGAGCGCGAAAAACCTCTACCATTGCAGTGGTTATTTTCTCGATATTTGTTGGCCTTGCTGCTACTGGCATCGCATTAAAAAAGCCAGCGTTATTTACCTCCTTTGAGAATTTCGTCAGCGTTGCCCAAGCTATCATTATGCGCATGGTTAAGATGGTGTTGTTGCTCACCCCTTATGGTGTATTCGCCCTGATGACGCAGGTAATGGCGAACACCAGCTATAGCGACATTTTGAAGCTGCTCAGTTTTGTGTTGGCATCCTACAGCGCCATATTGTTAATGTTTGGCATGCACTTGGCGCTAATTACTGCGGTGGGTTTAAATCCGCTGCGGTATGTGAAAAAAATACTGCCACTGCTTATTTTCGCCTTCACCTCGCGCACCAGTGTGGGCTCTATTCCGATGAATATCCAAACGCAAACACAGGCGCTGGGCACACCAGCGGGTATCGCTAATTTCTCCGCATCGTTTGGCGCAACGATGGGTCAAAACGGCTGCGCTGGCATCTACCCCGCCATGCTCGCGGTAATGATTGCGCCGACGATAGATGTTGATCCCTTTACGATCGGCTTCATCCTCACCTTGATTGCCATCGTTACCATCGGCTCCGTCGGCGTAGCTGGCGTTGGCGGTGGTGCCACTTTTGCCGCGCTGATTGTGCTGGGCGCGATGGACTTACCCGTTGCCCTAGTAGGGTTGTTAATATCGATTGAACCGCTGATCGACATGGGGCGCACCGCATTAAACGTAAGTGGTGCCGTAACAGCAGGCACGGTAACCAGCCGCGTTTTAGGCCAAACTGATTTGGCCGTGTTCAACGGTGATGCTAGCCTTGATTTTGAAGCCGCTGAGGTAGTGGCGGACAAAGTAGGCTGATAGGTTTTTTTGGCGGTATGAAGTTTGCCGCAGTTGTAGCCCCCCCTATCTCCCGGCCTCTCTCCCATACCCTTCGGGCAGGGAGCGAGGGGCGCAGCGCTGGCAGCCTCGCCGTAAACAAACGGCGTTATCTATCTTAAGTTGCTAGTGGGTGTTATGTAGCATTACACTGCTTATTTTTGAGATACAATGTATCTCAATTTAGGAGAAATTAATCATGGCAACAACAACGATGCTGCATGTCCGCATAGATGAAAATATTAAGGCGCAGGCTACCGAAACACTTGGCGCGATGGGATTAACGGTGTCTGATGCTGTGCGGGTATTTCTTACCCGCGTTGTTGCTGATAAGCAAATGCCGTTTGTAATTAAGGCACCGAATACAGAAACGCTAGCTGCTATGGCTGAAGCTGAAGAAATTATCGCAGCGCGGCGTTATCGATTTAAAAGTGATGTAGCGCTATTCGATGCCCTTGAAAAAAACAGCCAAAAGTAAGCGGGCGTCATTGCCTAAAGCTGCAGATTTTGCAAAATCCTTTCTGAAAGATTGGGAAAGGCTATCTCATTCTGGGCGATATGATATGCACCGCCTGAAAGAAGTGATGCTACTGCTTATCGCTAACGACAATATGCTCGCGCCAGAATGGTTAGACCATGCGTTGGTAGGTGAGTGGTTGGGGTACCGCGAATGCCACGTTGGCGCTGATTTTCTGCTTATCTATAAACTCGATGTAAATCCCAAAAGCAATGCGATCGTGTTTGTTCGCACGGGTACACACGCAGAATTATTTAAGTAAGCTTATTTAAAAGCAAAGTGAAGCCACGGGGGCTAATTCCATTTCCATTTCATTCGTGCGTTATTTTCCCCCTGAGTGTTATGTAAACATCGTCATTCCAGCGAAGGCTGGAATCCCGACCCTCGTATGGCTAATATAGGTTTTAAAGTGCTAAATAGTAGGACGTAGGACTTGATGGCCCTAGGCCAGCCCCTTCCAGCCTTCGCGGGAATGACGATGCTTCGTATTTTGTACGGTGCAAGTAATGGCACTTTTGATTTAGAAACGGAATAACATAAATTGAGTAATACCAATCGCACAGGTTCGGATTAGTTCTTTCAATATCACATAGCCTCTCCAAGTTTTCTGGATATCCCCCTGTGATAACCGCGTTAGCGCTATTCGTAAAAATGCCCTGAAGATTCTTAAAGTAGCAATCTTCAGGGCATTTATTAGTATCTTACGCAGCCAACAATGTAGTTTCCATTGTTATGCCGTCGGTTTTACGACCGTGGCTCACCACGCGAATTTACGGTTACGGTGGAGCCTGGAGGGGATGCGGTTTGCATCGAGTATTGGCGACCACGGAAGTTATACGTTACGTCCCAATATTCAGGTCTGCCGTTGGTTTGGCCTGTTTCGCAACGGCGCACGTCGCGGTTGTAGGTTTGTCGGCCATTGTCGTCACGGCTAATATTGTTGCCCAACATGCCGCCCGCAATGGCACCGCCTACTGTTGCTGCATCTTTACCGCGGCCGCCGCCCACTTGGTGGCCTAGTACGCCGCCTAAGATGGCACCTACTACGGTTCCAGCTACATTATTATCGTTTTGATTACTGCTTACCTGCTCGCGCTCAATCCAGCAGCGGCGATCGGAGGTGCCTAATACGGCGCGTACTGATACCACGTCAGCATTGTAAAGTCGTTCGTTATTGCGGCGACGATTGTCGTACAAATAGGAATTAGACGAGGCATAGGGTGCGTAGCGATCGTCGTCATAGCGGGTGTTTGAACCCACCATGCGCACGGATGAAATCGTGTCATTCATATTCATGGCATTGAGCGATGGATAACGGCCGGGGCGCAGCACCATGCAGGAACCGCCGAAGTTGGCGTGCTCGCACACTTCCCAATTATTGTTCAGCACAATGACTGACGAGGCGGTGTCGTTAAAGTCAATACGGTCAAAGTTATTAACCTGTTTTTGTGCGGTGAAAGACCGACCATCATATCTGTCATGCTCGTAGAACATAATTTGCGCCACTGCCTGCGTACCAATGATGGATGCCGCAATAGCAGCTGCAGTGCTCAAGCTAATTTTTAATTTCTTATTCATGAAGAACTCCTTAAGTGTGCGGCGCATTCCGAATTGAGCGCGTCGCTTTAAAACCGTGTTGATCTAACGGTAAGCAAACAAGGGCAAGGTTAAAGCATCTACGCCTTCGTATCGGTGCGCTAGCACACCAATGCTTAAAAAAAGCCACGTGTGGGTAACCGTACAGACGGTTATGGTCGGCTTTGTAATGATGACCATACCGAATTTTCGGTAACTCTTGGAGAGCATCATGTTGAGCAAAAACGAAGCCGAATGCATCGCTGCCTGTAATGAATGCATAACTGCTTGCTTGCAATGCGCAAGCGCCTGTTTAAAAGAAGAAGACGCCAAAAAAATGGCGGCTTGCATCAACGCTGATTTAGCCTGTGCCGACATGTGCCAAGTCACTGCGGCAGCTATTGCCCGTGGTGATGACCATATCAAAGCACTTTGCAGCCTTTGTGCCGATGTCTGTCAAACCTGTGCCACCCAATGCAGCAAGCACACGATGGCACACTGCCAGCAATGCGCCGATGCTTGTAAAAAATGCGTAGCAGCATGCCGCGCCTTAGCGAGTTAGGGCGTTTTGAAATGGCGATGCCAGCAGTTAATTGCAAAAAGGCATCGCCAACATTTCTTGGTTCGTCAGCGCACAGACTAGCCTTAGCTGGCTCCGTATAGTTAGTTCAAGGTTTTAAACATCAATTAAATCGTTAAGAAAGCAAATCATGGTTCGCATGGAATATGCAGTTTCACTTCAATATGATGTGCAAAGCCGTAGCGACTTTGTATTCAATATTTGCGCGGCTCACACCCCATCACAGCGGGTGTTGAACGAAAATTTTTCAGTGCACGGCGCGGTGTCGGCATCAAGCTATACCGAAATGATTACCGCAAATCGCTTTAATCGCGTGGCTTGCGAGGGCGGATTATTAACCGTGCGCTATCGCGCTACCGTTGAAATTAATCATGTAGTAGAAAATATTCATTCGATTAATGAGCGCGAAATTCGCAGCTTGCCATCGGATGTGTTGCCTTATATATTACCAAGTCGCTTTTGCCCATCGGACAAAATGCGCCATGTGGCACTCGCCATGTTTGGTAATTTGGCACCCAATTATGAGCGCGTAGCCACTATTTGCAGATGGGTTAATCAGCATGTGCGCTTCAAGTCTGGCGCATCTATTGCCACCACCTGTGCAATGGAAACCTTCAATATGCGCGCTGGGGTGTGCCGTGATTTTTCGCATTTAATGATCACTATGTGCCGCGCACTCAACATCCCAGCACGCTATGTAACGGGGGTTGATTTTGGTGCTGATCCAGCTTTAGGGCCTACCGATTTTCATGCCTATGTAGAAGTATTTATTGGGCAGCGCTGGTATTTATTTGATGCCACTGGGCTCACGCCGGTCATGGGCTTAATTCGTATTGGCACAGGGCACGATGCTGCCGATGCTTCTTTTGCCACCATGTTTGGCAGTATGCAGTGCCTGCGCCCAGAGGTTGCCATCAATCTACTTTCGGCAAGCGATGCGCAACTACACCCAGACGACAATATGCAGCAGGCCGTTTCTACTGCCAGTGATTGCCTCTATTTTCAAGGTGCACCGGTACTACGTCGGCTGCAAGCCGTGCCGACGCCGCCGTATGTCAACGCTACATTACCGGTCCCGCAGCCGTGGTTTGTACGGCCCGGCTTAAAGCGCTTTCAGGCTGTTAGCGTTTAGTTAAGGGGTAACACACTGCGCTGGTTGATTTTCAGCCGCGCAAAATGAATGCAATTTTTAAAGCGAGAAGCGAATATGAAAACCGAAACCCAAGCCAGTGCCGAGTTATTTCAACTATGCAATTTAATCGAAGATATGTCAGTAGCCATGCTCACCACCACGGACTCGCGCGGTGATTTAACCAGCCGACCGATGGCACCGCTGGAAATGGATAGCAGTGGCGCTATTTGGTTTTTTACCGATGTGCGTTCAGAAAAAGTAGAGCAGTTACACGCTGTGAATCTTAGCTTCAGTGATTCAGCGCGTGCATCCTATATTTCAATTTCCGGCCACGGTGAAACGCATCACGACATGGCGCACATTGAGAAATTATGGACACCCGCCGCGATACCGTGGTTTCAGCATGGTCCAGAATCCACTAATTTAACCTTATTAAAATTCATTCCGCATAAGGCGGAATATTGGGATACCCCCCACAGCAAAATGGTACGCATCTTTGCCATGGCCGCTTCAGTGGTAGCTGGAAAGCCAATAGGCATGGGTGTTCATGAAGTGCTTTCGGATTTATCGGGCAGCGTCAAATCGGCTTAGCGCCCAAAGTGTTTGAGCGGCAATTTAGAACGTCAATTTAGAAAGTGCGGCTATGAAACAGATCTTCTTTTACGGCTTATCAATTATGCTCTCTTGGACTGCGATTGGGGTTTTGTTTAGCACTTATAACGATTCGCAGAACCACTTCTCTATCGCCAAGCAACGCTATCAAAAAGCGGTAGTGGCAGCGCAGGCACTAAGCAAAAACTATGCTGCTGATACAGCTGACATGGCTGACAAGCTTGAAGAAGACGCAGCCGCAGAAGATGAAGAAGAATCAGACGTAATACCCGTCACGATCATGCTCATTCCGTCACCAGCGCCAATGGCAAAACCACCCACATCGGGCAAGGACGCCGCACCGCCGCCCATGGAAATTTAGTTTAAATGCACCATCAACGGCTATAGCCTAGCCTGCTTACGTAATTACACTGGAGAAAATCATGTCTTATAAAAATTTAGTGGTATATCTTGATCCAACTGGCGGCAACGCCCGTGTTTTGCAGGTTACTGGCGATTTAGCCGCAATTTTTCACGCTAGTGTATTAGGCATTTCTGCACGACAGCCCGCGCAAGTGGTGTATATGGATGGCTATGTGCCATCGGATTTATTTGAGCGCGATCATGAAGATATGCGTAAGGCAATGGCAACTACTGAAGCCGAATTTCGTACAGCGCTGCAGCCACGTGTACCTAAGATTGAATGGCGTTCGAATATGCTGTTTGGTGTGGTGGCAGATTATTTAGCGATGGAATCGCGCACGGCGGATTTATTACTAATCGGCGCGGGAGCTAACGATTGGCTAAACGATTATCGGGTAATTAATGTGGGCGATTTAGTGATGCAGGCGGGTCGCCCTGTGCTGGTGGTGCCGGAAGGTGTTGATGGCCTAGCGCTTGAATGCGCGCTGATTGCATGGAAAGACTCACGCGAGGCACGCCGCGCCATTGTGGCTGCCCTACCATTGCTAAAGCATGCCAGTAAAGTTGATATCGTTGAAATTGCCGCGCCCGACGATACCGCCGCCGCCCATGCACGCTTGGTAGAAGTGGTGGGCTGGCTCAGAAGCCACGGTGTCGAAGCCAAGATGCGCGTCGCTCCTGCAACCGGCGATGATGCGCAGGCGCTATTTGCCATAGCCCATGAACAAAAAGCCGATTTGGTTGTAGCAGGTGCATATGGGCATAGCAGGCTACGTGAATGGGCGCTTGGTGGCGTCACGCGCGAGCTATTGCAGCGTTCAAAATGCTGTGTGCTGCTAGTGCACTAACTAGAAAATTGTTGTGTGGCAAACTAAATTACCGATCAGTTAAGGATAGCTTATGACTCCCAAGAGAAGAAGGTTCGTGCAGTTCGCCAGCGCCACCGTCTTGACTGGCATTGTGGGTGGCGCGTGGCTGCGCTGGGGGCGCGGCACCACGGTGCCGCTCAACGGCGTTTTCAAACCTTATCCCTTCAACCCCGTAGCTGCGGATAATTTCCAGCAAAAATTATTTGTTCCCATAGCAAGCGGCGCATTGGGTGTGCTTAATGTAACAGAGCCATTGAATATTCGCGCTACGCATGCATCGTTCACGATGTTGCCGGGGCGAGAATCGCCATTTTTACTTTACCAAGTTGAGCATGCGGGTAAAGCATTTCAAAATCCCATCTTTCGCATTGAAAGCGGGGCGCAATTTTCCGCCAGCTTTGTCAATGAACTTATCGAGCCCACCATCATCCATTGGCATGGGCTGCACACACCTGCCGCGATGGATGGGCACCCCTCCAGCACTGTCGCACCCGCTGGGAAATTCAGCTATGACTTTAAGGTACAAAATCGTGGCGGCACTTATTGGTATCACACCCATGCGCACGAATTGACTGCAAAGCAAGCCTATAACGGGTTGGCAAGCTTTTTCCTAGTTGAAGACGACGACCAACGGCAGCTCACAAAAACGCTGGAACTAACACTTGGTGAAACCGATTTGCCAATCGTTATCCAAGATAAGCAGTTTAGCG
>JANMDR010000262.1:0-19972 GCA_031376425.1 Betaproteobacteria bacterium | reverse complement strand
CGTGGCGGCCTGCATTAAACTCAGGCGATAACTGAGCAGCGCCGCTAAACCAGTATGCACATGCCGCCCTGCAAAGGGGAACATAAAAATATGGTGGCCTTCTTTTGATTCAAATTGCTCAATCAATAATTCTGCAGCATCGGGTATGCGTGATACCCGTTGCTGCGTTGCTAACATGCGGGAAACAGCCATTACTTCTGGTTCTTGATGCGCCTGCGTCTTAAAATCTTGCAGGATTTGCCGCACCGCCGCTGCCAGCTCACTCGATAGCGGCATCTTGCCGCCGCCCCATGAAGGCACCAGCTTATTGCTACTACTGGCGGCTTTTACATAGGCCGTCATATCTTTTATACGCACTAGCACTAAGGTGCGCCCCGCAAAGGTAAAGGCATCACCCGCTTTTAGGCGTGCAATAAAACTCTCCTCCACAAAACCCAACCGTGCGCCATTGCCAAAGCGAATTTCCATCATGGCATCAGAAACAATGGTGCCCACATTCATCCGATGTCGCCGTGCAATGGTGGCATTTTGCACCACATAAATACCGCCATCAACTACTACTTTTTGATACTCAGGGTAAGCCTGCAGCGCATCACCACCACGGGTAATGAAATCAAGCGCCCATTGCCACTGCGAAGACGTTAGATTCCGAAATGCAAACGTGCTCTTAATTTCCGGCAGCACCTCAACGGGAATAAAACCATCCCCCAATGCAAGGGTAACCAAATGCTGCACCAATACATCAAGCGGCACTTCTATCAAGCGCCGCGATTCAATTTTCTTGGCATTAGCTGCGACACGTGCGGCCGCCGCTTCAATAAATTCAAACGCATGACTGGGCACGCAGCTAATGCGCGATACCTGCCCCGGCGCATGACCAGAGCGCCCAGCACGCTGTAGCAGCCGTGCCACCCCTTTGGGGCTGCCAATTTGCAATACCCGACCCACGGGCGAAAAATCCACGCCTAAATCAAGGCTAGATGTTGCCACCACTGCTCTTAAGGAACCTGATTTTAAACCGTCTTCAACGTATTGGCGTACTGATTTATCCAGCGAACCATGATGCAGCGCCAGCTCGCCTGACCACATGGGGCGAATTGCCAATAGCGCTTGGTACCAAATTTCCGCTTGTGATCGGGTATTGGTAAATACCAAGGCGGTGCCACTATCGGTGCGCTCCATATCAAAGCAAGCATCAAGCTGTTTTGCTACTTCTTCAACCATAACTAAACCCAAATGCCCCGCCCACGGAAACTTGTGGACATTGCTAGGGATAAGCGTATCAATAAGCACCTGTTTATCTTGCACGCCTGACACCATGCGGCCAACCTTGCCTGCGAGCAAAACCTCACGCGCCTGCTCTAAATTGCCCAAGGTGGCGGATAGCCCCCACGTCCGCAATGCGGGTTGCCACGTCCGTAAACGTGCCAATGCCAGTTCCACTTGCACCCCGCGCTTGCTACCCAAAAGCTCATGCCATTCGTCCACCACCACGCAACGCACTGATGCCAAGGTAGTTTCAGCGTCTGGCTGCGAAAGCATTAGGCATAGACTTTCTGGGGTGGTGACTAAGGCGGTGGGCATTTTCTTATTCTGCTTAGCACGCACGGCGCTAGATGTATCCCCCGTGCGCAAGCCAACAGTCCACGGCAGACCCAATTGGCTAATGGGCTTTTGTATGGAATCAACCGTGTCCGCAGCTAAGGCACGCATTGGCGTGATCCATAGCACCGTCAGTGGCGGCGCTTCAATATCTGCAACTAAATAATGTGGGTTATGCTCTAGCCATTCAAGCACCGGACCAAACCAAGCAGCAAGGGTTTTACCCGAGCCGGTGGCACAATGGATTAGACCGGATTCCCCGCGCAAATACGCCTCCCACACCTCACGTTGGAACGCGAAGGGTGCCCATGTCTTAGCGGCAAACCAAGCCGTGATTTGCTCAGGCAACAGGCCAGGTAATTGATCAGGTAATTGATCAGGTAATTGATCAGCTTCTGGCGCGGGATTCAAGACAATCGCCGCCCCGACCGTTGCCAATGCGCAGCCTGCAAAATGGTCGTGGCGTGAATAGTTACGGTGTCTTCAATATTATTGGCATAACCACCTGCCATCACAATAGCGAGCGCCGCATTGGCTTGCGCACAGGCTGCAAACACTAAGCGGTCACGCGTTGCCAGCCCCGCTTTGCTAATTTTAAGCCGACCAAGGCGATCATCTTCATACGGGTCAGCACCAGCGAGATAGATCACAAGATCGGGCGCAATCGCGGCAAAGGTGGTGCTTAAACCATCAGCCAAGGCTGTCAAATAGGCATCATCAGTCATACCATCTGCGCAATCAATATCTAAATCACTGTGCTGTTTACGTGCAGGAAAATTTTTAGCACCGTGGATTGAAAAGGTATAAATACTGGAATCCCCTGTACAAATGGCTGCTGTGCCATCCCCTTGATGCACATCGCAATCAATAATTGCCACGCGCTTAACGGCTCCACTTTGTTGCAAGGTTCGCGCCGCAATCACGGCATCGTTAAACACACAAAACCCTGCGCCAAAATCATAATGCGCATGATGGGTGCCACCGGCTAAATTAGTGGAGATGCCTGAAAATAGCGCCTCTTTAGCTGCCGCTATGGTAGCGCCACTAGAGCGTTTGGAACGCTCCACCATTTGCGGTGACCACGGAAAACCAATTTGGCGAATTTGTGCCGCGCTTAAGGTGCCGCGCTCAACCGCTTCAACATAGTCGGGAGCATGCGCCAGCATCAGTTGCTCCACAGTGGCCGCAGGGGGTTCGCAAAAGTCTACAGCACGAAAACTACCTGACGTAGCCAGCTGCGCCCGCAGCATGGCATATTTTTCCATGGGAAAACGATGACCATCAGGCAGGGGGAGAACAAATTGATCGCAGTAGAACAGTTTCATTTTTACACTATTTTTACGTACCGAGCAGAGAGCTCGGATGGTTCATTTTCAACGTCTATGCGGCGTAAACTACTAACCGGGAGGTGCTACCTTCAGCACTTCTTCCAAGGTGGTTAAACCCTGCGCCACTTTCATTGCGCCCGAAATACGCAGGGGCTTCATACCCATTTTAATGGCCTGTTCAGTAATGGCGGCTAAATCGGCGCTGGCGGTTATGAGCTTGCGTACGCTGTGATCCAGCAGCAAAATTTCGTAAATACCAATACGCCCCATATAGCCAGTATTGCGACATTCCAAACAGCCAACGGGACGATAAATTTCCCGTGGTAACTCGCCCTTAAACGGCGCGACTGTTTCCCGCCACAGCGCCTGCTCTGCAGGGTCGTCAAAAGGCACTTTAGTTTTACAGTGGGCACACAAAGTGCGCACTAGGCGCTGCGCCATCACGCCGAGCAAGGTGGAGTTCAGTAAATACGGTGGTGCACCTAAATCAAGCAGGCGATTTACCGCCGTGGGTGCATCATTGGTATGCAAGGTGCTAAATACCAAATGCCCCGTTAAGGCGCTTTGAATAGCCATCTCCGCAGTTTCTAGGTCACGAATCTCACCGATCATAATAATGTCGGGGTCTTGGCGCATCAGTGCGCGCACACCCTGCGCAAAGCCTAACTCAATGCCCGGTGCAACCTGCATTTGATTAAACTGCGGCACGATCATTTCTATCGGGTCTTCAATAGAGCAAACGTTTACTTCAGGTGTTGCCAAGAGCTTAAGTGTTGAGTACAAAGTGGTCGTTTTACCGCTGCCGGTAGGGCCGGTAACGAGCACAATGCCACCGGGCTTTTTGATTAGCGCCTGCCATTTATCAAAATCTTCGGTGGAAAAGCCCAGTTCCGAAAAATCACGCACCAGCACATCAGGATCAAAAATACGCATGACGAGCTTTTCACCATGCGCCGTTGGCAATGTAGATAGACGCAGCTCAATTTCAGCGCCATCGGCGGTACGGGTTTTAATACGACCATCTTGCGGCCGCCGCCGCTCCACCACATCCATACGGCTTAATACTTTGATACGCGCCGTCATTGCCACCATAATATTGGCGGGTATTTGATACACCTGATGCAGCACGCCATCAATCCGAAAGCGCACAATACCAATGTCACGGCGCGGCTCAAGATGAATATCACTGGCTCGCTGGTCAAACGCATATTGCCAAAGCCAATCAACGATGGTGACGATATGGTGATCATTAGCGTCTAAGGTGCGCCCCGCCTTGCCAAGTTCTACCAACTGCTCAAAATTATTGACGCTATTGGTGACACCCGCTTTTTCGCCGCGCTTGACTGACCGTGAGAGATTATAAAATTCACCCATGTAGCGGCTAATATCAAGCGGATTTGCCAGCACCCGCTTAATATTCATGTGCAGCATGTCAGCTAAATCACGTTCCCAGCCACTAATAAATGGCTCCGCCGTTGCCACCACCACGTCACGCCCATTTACTGCCACCGGTAAAATCGACCGCTTAGCGGCATAGTCGGATGACATCACATTGGTAACAGCCGCTAGATCAATTTTCAGCGGATCAATACTATAAAACTCCATGCCCACGCGCTTCGCCAACCATTCTGTGAGCGTATCGATATCTAAAAATCGATTGGGTGGCAACATGGAACGGGTACGTGATTCAACAACCGTTTGCAGCGGATGCAGTGACGTTTTGCGGGTGGACGCATCATGGGTGATACGTTTGGCATCTTCGGCAACGATAAAACCATCTGTCGTTAAGGCCTCTAATACCTCTGGCAGATTTATAAAGCGATCATGCTTATTAGGCGAAGGCAATAAGGGTAAAAGTTTTACCGGCGCTGACTTTAATGTGGACATATCGGTGCACTTAGCGTTAGATTAATTTTAATTAATATAAGCGTAGCAGATTCAGCCGCGCTTTTCTGCGGCAATCAAGATAAGTGCCAATCTAACACCTAAGCAATGCGATTAAATTCCTTGCGGGCAGCGATACAAAACAGCGCAATCAACAATAAAAGCGCCCATTCACCCAAGGTGGGCACTTGCTGCGGTTCTGGTGCCGTTGCTGCAGGGGCAATATTTAAGTTTATCCGCGCCGGTGCCGATGCTAACCCTAAATTATCAACCGCAATATAGCTAAATCCAGTATCAGCAGCACAGGTAGCGATAACTGTTAGCGCCGCTAATTGCGCGGCAGGAATGGTGGAACCCACCACCATTGGTGTTTCACCTAAAAGAAGTTGGGCGCAGAGCGGCAAAGTGCGAATTTCATACCGCACAACCGTACCACCAACATCCGGATCAGTTGCGGCCAAGGCTAACGGTACGCGGACATTCAAGGCATCAATGGTCAAGGTAGTAGTACGTGCGATCGGCGCTTGATTGACGATGCTTAAACTCACTGTTGCCGTACCCACCTGCACACCGCCAACCATAACGGCGTAGGTAATGCTATCGGCACCCACGGCATTATTGTTAGGCACATAACTAATGGTGCCATTTGCGCTGACTGTAGCAGCACCACGGCTAGGGGGTATTAAGATCACTACAACAGGCGTCACGCCAGTAGGGAATACATCGTTTGCCAACACATTAATTATGGTAGCCACATTTACCGTCGTTGTTGCTACGTCCGGATTAATCACAACACCGCTGGCGGTGACTACAATACTTACCGTTGCCGTGGCCGTACCTCCAGCACCATCGCTAATCGTGTAGGTGAAGCTATCCGCGCCTAAATAACCGATTGTCGGCGTATACGTAACCGTGCCATTGGCGTTGATTACTACCGTGCCATGTGCAGGCATGGATACGCTGGTAACGGTCAAAGGTTGGGCATCTGGGTCGCTATCGTTAACCAAAACTGGAATGGTTATAGCCGTATTAATCCTCGTAGTAGCCACATCATTTGCCGCCACGGGATTGCGATTGCCAGTGCTGATGGTGACTGTTACCAATGCTGTGGCCGTGCCTCCAGCGCCATCGCTAATGGTGTAGCTGAAACTATCCAATCCGATGTAAGCCGTAGTTGGCGTGTAGCTAATGGTGCCATTGACATTGATCACCACCGTGCCATGCGCTGGGACTGATACGCTGGTAACGGTTAAGGGCTGGGCATCTGGATCACTATCATTGGCTAATACTGCTATGACTACTGGCGTATTTAGGAGAGTATTCGCAATATCATTTACTGCCACCGGATTACGATTGCCAACAGCAATCGTTACTGTGGCGGTGGCCGTGCCACCGCCACCATCGCTAATCGAGTAGGTGAAACTATCTGCGCCTAAATATCCGGCTGTCGGTGTGTAAGTAGCAGTACCATTGGCATTGATAACAGCCGTGCCATGCACTGGCATAGATACGCTGGAAATGGCTAACGCTTGGGCATCTGGATCGCTATCATTGGCTAATACCGCTATGACTACTGCGGTATTAAGTACGGTACTGGCAACATCATTTACGGCTATCGGATTGCGGTTGCCAACAGTAATAGTTACCGTAGCCGTAGCGGTGCCGCCGGAACCATCGCTAATAACATAGCTGAAGCTATCAGCACCAACATAACCCGCCGTGGGTGTGTAGGAAATAGTGCCGTTCGCGTTGATAATGACCGTGCCGTGGGCAGGTAGCGTGGCGCTCGATACGGCTAACGGCGAGCCATCGGGGTCACTATCGTTGTTCAATACGGGTATCGCAACAGCTGTATTTACAAAGGTAGATGCGGCATCATTCACCGCAATGGGCACCCGGTTAGTGATGGTGATGGTAACTGTTGCAATAGATACGCCACCTACGCCATCATTGATCGTGTAGCTAAATATATCCGTTCCGGCATACCCGCCTACAGGCTTATATTGAAGCGTACCATTGGCGTTAATCAACACTGTGCCGTGCGCAGGTGCGGTGGCGCTTTGTACTGTGAGCGGCTGGCTATCAGGCTCGGTATCGTTGGTGAGCACAGCAATCGTTACGAGTGCGTTCACGAAAGTGCTAGCCATATCGGCTACCGCAATCGGTGAGCGATTGGTGATGCGAATGACTACATTGGCCGATGCCGTGCCACCGTTGCCATCACTAATTATATAGGTCAAAATTTCTTGCCCCGCGTAATTGGCATTGGGGATATAACGCAATTGCCCGCTAGATAAGACCACCACAGTGCCGTTTAATGGCGCTGATACGGAGGTAATGGTGAGTACATCACCATTAGGGTCGCTATCATTTGCCAACACGTTAATGAGACCAACCCCGTTGGGATTCATGTTAAAAAAATCATCATTGGCCGTAGGCGGCATTTGCGAGGCGGGTGTAATCGGCACTGGGCAAATAGTATTGCCGGTTAAAAAAGTATCGGTACTACTCACCATAAACGGCGCTACAGTAAGTGAGCCATTTCCGGCACCAAGGGCATTGCCACTGGCGCTGTAATTATCGCCCGTGCCCGGTGGATTAAAACCGGAAATATTACGCCACCAGTTATTAGCGGCATTGATCACCGTTGCACCAACCCCAGCGACGCCTTCATATTTGCGCAAGCCAAAGTCGGTATTCAAACAAATGGCGTTGTTGTTTACTGTAGCCGAGAGGCTGGCGGCATCACCACGATCAAAGTGCGGAACCTGCGCCGTTGCACGGGCGGAGGTGCTATCGGGGTTAGCCGACTGTAATTGAATGCCGATGTTATTATCTGAAACGATATTAAACACGACCGTATGATTGGTGCCCTCAACCACAATACCAAAGCCATCAGCAACGCCAGACACCGGCGGCGGCGCGGTAATTGCGCCACTAGTACGTTTATAGCCGGTTACAGTATTGCGCTCCACCCACACACCGCTCGGTTGCGCGGGCTGTCCGTCTACAATCACAGGCGCGCGCCTAAATACCATAATGCCTGCTGAATCGCGCCCATCGTTGTAGGGTACAGCTATGGTGCGGCTCACCACATTACCACGCACCACAATACTGCCAGCGCCTGACGCAGCACCATTGCCTGCAGGGTTTTTAATTTCAATACCAAATCGACCATTATCGGTGACGGTATTATTGGCAATTAAGGTCGCTTCCGGCCCTATCGGCGCAATAATGGCGATGCCGGAATCGGTATTGCCAACCACGGTATTGTTGCGCACAATCACATCGCGGGCGACGCCATCATTAATATCTAACCCAACTAAGGAATTGTTGTTGAATGTGCTACCTTCAATCAAAATTGTGCGATTCACCTTATAGCCCAGCCACAGGCCACGGCGTAAGCCGCCCACTGCACCATTATTATTAGCCACCACGTTGGAAATAGTAGCGTTAATGAGGGTGCCCGTGGATTGAAACACCAGGCCTGCCTCACCATTGTTGGAAGACACTAAATTTCGGGCGCTTACATTGGTTTGATTATCGGCAGCGCTACCAAAACGAATACCGAATTGAAATTGCCTTACCGTCAACCCAGACACATGCACATTGGCGCGAATACCTGAAAAAAATATGCCAACACCCGTATTTAGCACTGGCGCGGTTAAGGTCACTAGGCCCGAACCGGCACCCGCGATGGTTAGATTATCTTTAGTCACTAACACCGCCTCTGAATAAGCACCGGCATTAACTTGCACGGTGCCGTTCGCGGCAACCTGATTCACCCCAGCTTGAATAGTGAGTAAAGGGTTCAGCACATCACCGGCGTTAGCATCATTGCCTGTTGGTGATATCACACATAGGGTGGTGCAAGTAGGTGCGGCTGCGGCATTGATGCTCGTAGCAAGTAGACAACTGAGCGCCGCAGATTTAAAAAATCTGCAGATTTTATAACTTGGCTTTTTAACGCTTTGCAACCCTAGCATTGGCAACCTTTGTAATTTCCACAATTATCCCGTTAATGCTGACCCACACAGCTAGGTATGGCTTCACTATTTATGGCGTCGCTCATAATCATTGTAACCAGTTATATAAAACTACAAATACCCGATTCACGATTATTGTCATTTAATACACCTCTCAGTTGCTATGAGCGGCACTTAGCAATGCCATCACAGATTCTAAACTGTCCGCCTCCTCCGCTTTTTTATCCCGCCGTAAGCGCAACATCCGTGGAAAACGTACTGCCACGCCGGACTTATGTCGATTCGATTTTTGAATGCCTTCAAATGCCAGTTCGAACACCAATTGTGGCGTTACGGTACGCACGGGGCCAAATTTTTCAAGGGTATTTTTACGGATGAAGGCATCCACCTCGGCAATTTCTGCATCACTCAAACCGGAATAGGCTTTGGCGAAGGTGACCAACAGACGGGGTTCTTCAGAACGCACAGCGTTCCACACCCCAAACGTATAGTCGGTGTACAAATTTGCACGCTTGCCATGACCGCGTTGCGCGTACATTAAAACGCAATCGAGCGTTAAGGGGTCAATTTTCCATTTAATCCAATCTGGCCCTTTGGTGCCTACGGTGCGGCCTTGCCCATAGGGCGCATCTAAGCGTTTAAGCATTAAGCCTTCCGCACCCCTTGCGCGACTTTCATTTCGAGCCTGACGTAAGGTTGCCCAAGAGGGTGCGCGGACAATATCGGAAACCTGTAGCACCGTGTTGTTGGGAATACCGTGAATTGTGCGATGCAGGGCAGCACGGCGTGCGCTTAAGGGTTCGGCGCGTAAATCTTGCTGCGCCAGTTCTAGCAAATCATAGGCCATAAAAATACAGGGCAACTCACTCAAAATTTTCTTTGCTGGTGCTTTGCGGCCTAAGCGCCGCTGTAAGTCCGCAAAGGTGCCAATGCTATTTTCAAGCTGCACTAATATTTCACCATCCAGCACGACATCTGGCAGGGTGCTCGCCGCCGCCGCTAATTCCGGAAACTGTGGTGTGATCAGTTCTTCGCCGCGTGACCATAAAAATACTTGACCCGCCCGCTTCACGAGCTGGCAACGAATGCCGTCCCACTTCCATTCGGCTTGCCAGTGATGGCACTCGCCTAAGGATTCTGGTTCCCCAGCAATGGGATGCGCTAAGAAAAATGGATAAGGTTGAGAAATATCTTTCTCCCCTGCGCCTGCCGCCACTAGCTTTAGGTAGTTTTCTGCTGTGGGCTGCCACTTTCCAGCGAGTCGGGTCGCAATTATTTTCGCGTCTAGCCCTGCCACCTGCCCCAAGGCGCGCTGCACCAAGCCAGCGGAAACACCCACACGAAAACCGCCCGTAATTAACTTATTAAATACCAAGCACTCATAATAATCTAGGCTAAACCAGTGGTTAGAAATGGCTAAATATAGGGCATCTTCGGGTATGGTAGGCAATGCATCCGCCGTTGGCAACGCCGCTAATTGTGCCAATCGCGCCAACTCAGGTATGGTTATTTGTAGCCACTGCGCCAGTGATGCATGGGCAATATTGCCTGCTACTTCTCGCGCATTTGTCGGTGCAACTTGGTTTGCTTGCACCTGTGGTGCAACTGCGTTTGCTTGCACCACCAGTGCAATGGTTTCGGCCAAATCGCCAACGGCATCATAGCTCTCGGCAAATAACCACGGTGCTAAACCGGCGGCACGCGCAGCAAAGGCATGCAGCTTCGCCGTTGCCACCGCACGCTTAGGCCGATTACCGTTAAGCAAATGCACGGCTAAAGCTGCATCTTCAGGCGGGGCCGATTGTAAATAGCGTACTAGGGCCGCAATCTTTTCATTGGTTTTTGTGGTCGCATCAAGCTCTGCAACTAATTGCGCAAAATACTTCATGCGGCATTTTCCAGCGACGTTGCATCGTTTGAGTCTTCACCGGAATCCCCACCATAGGGCGTATCTAGCGCATCGGCATCAAGCCCCCGCTCACGCAGGTAGCGCACCATCGTCGGCACACTGCCGTGCGTTACCAGCACCCGCGTTGCACCAGTGGCGTCTATCGCCGCCTGCAAACTTGGCCAGTCGGCATGGTCACTCAATACAAATCCACGATCCACATTTTGTTGGGTTTTAGCGCCACGTACCGTCATCCAGCCTGAGGCAAAGGCATCGGAATAATCTCCAAAACGGGTCATCCATGACGACGCTGCAGCACCCGGAGGTGCCACCACCAAGGCCTGCGATAAGTCCATTTTTGCATCCAGCGCGGAAACCAGTTGCGTTGTCGGTAGCGCAACTCCCGCTTCACGATAGCCACGGTTCAAGGTTTCTACTGCGGAATGAACAATAATTGGGCCAATGGTGGCATCCACTCCCATCAATATCCGTTGCGCTTTACCAAAAGAATAGCCAAAAATCACACTGGCACGCCCCAACTGCGCGTTTGCCAACCACCACGCATTAATCTCAGCAAAAATTTGCGCATGGCTACGCCAGCGATAAATGGGTAGCCCAAAAGTAGATTCCGTAATAAAAGTATGGCAACGCACCGGCTCAAAAAACGGACAGGTCGGATCATAATCAAGCTTATAGTCGCCCGATACCACCCACACTTCCCCCTTATATTCAATGCGCACTTGCGCCGAACCCAGCACATGCCCCGCCGGATGTAAGGATACGCAAACACCATTGATCAGCTGCCGTTCGCCATAGGCGATTGTTTCAATACTCGCTGCAGCGCCCAAACGGGTGCGCAACACATGGCGCCCTTCATAGCTGGCTAAATAATGGCCGTGACCCGGTCTGGCGTGATCGGCATGGGCGTGGGTAATAATGGCGCGGGAGACTGGCCGCCACGGATCAACATAAAAATCACCGGCCTGACAATAAAGACCGCGCGGACTATGGGCTAAAAGTGGCATAAACTTATGAACAATAAGACGTTGAACAAACGTAATCATGACCTAAAAACACTCAAAAAGCAGTACACTTCTTGTTATGATCGATATCCAGCAACTTTTTAACGCCTTAGGCGAACCTGTGGCTTCGCTAAATCTGAATGGCGAAATTATTTTTGCCACGCCGGAACTCGAAAACTGGACAGGCCAAACTGGCCGTTACGTTTTCGCCAATACCCTGCGTGCGGAAGAAAAGCGGCGCTTTGAACAAGCCTTCAAACGTGTAGCCGACGGCAAAACCATTAGCACCATCGTCGAGCTGATGATTGCCGCAAATGGCGGCACCAATAGCGGCGATGACCCGCTGCTACCAGTGGAACTTAAACTGGCCGGCGTAAAGGGTGCCTTGGGCAGCGGTGGGGACAACAAAGCTGGCGTACCCAAAGCCGTCGCGATGTGGTTACGTGACGTTAGCGAAACACGTGCGCAAGAAGCGCTGGCGACGGTGCAGTCCGCCCATCTGCTTGACTTGATTGAAAACATGTCCGATGCTTGTTTGATCGACGATAGCGAAGGCAATATTGATGTTGTCAATGCCGCATTTTGCGAACTTTTTGACGTGCGCGTGGCACCCCAATCGCTCATCGGCACGTCAGTAGAAAAGCTGTTCACCCAAGCGGCAGCCAAGGTAGTACAGGCCATGGGACCGAAACCCGCAGCCAGCGTACCCAACAGCAAGACCGATGGCAAGGGCAAGAAAAATACTACTGATTTTGCCCCGCAAACCTATGAATTTACCCTGCTTGATGGCCGCCACATAAACCAAACCTGTTTGGCTGTGGCTAACGACGGCGCCCATGCTGGCAGACTTTATATTTTCAAACACGCGGTACTTGGAGAAGCCCAAGGCATAAGCGTTGATGACAAACCAGCAACGGCAACGCTCAGCGCCCAAATGCGTAGCTTTGAAGCCATTGCCCGTGATATTGCCGCCACTATTGAAGGCACCAGCAGCGCCATTTACCGCGCCGAGCAGCTTGAACTGCCCACCGTATTGGTAGACAACCTTAAACAGATCGAAAAAACCGCGCATGCCGCGTTTGCCAATGTGGCAGACCTACTGGATTTTTCCAAAATCGAAGGCGGTAGCTTAACGCTGGATACCCATATTTTCGATCTACGCCATTCGTGCGCGAGCATGCTCGACAGTATTATGATGGCTGCGGAAGAGCGCCGTTTGCAGATGAAAATTCGCGTGGAAACGGATGTGCCAGAGCGCTTAGAAGGCGATGGGGTGCGCCTGATGCTCACCTTGCGCAATTTATTTGAGTGCGGCATTGCCCACATTGACCCTGCCACCTCCGACGGCAGCGCCGAAACTCAATTTACCATATCACCAGAGTTTGTAGCTGAAAATACCGCCAGCCTTGCCTTCACGGTAGAACATAGCAATCCGCGCTTTGGCGTTGCTGGTGCGCGGGTAACGCGTGCCCTGCCACCCGCCGCCCTCATGAAACTTGCCGTGGCAAAACAAATTATCAAAGCAATGGGCGGTAAGCTAGAAGTCAAAGAACGTGGCGACGGCATCAGCTATAGCTTCACTACCGAATTCACCTGTAAACCCCCGCCAATAGCACCGGTACGTAATTCCTACATTACCTTAACAGGGCTACCGGTGCTGATTGTGAGCCCCGATGCAGAGCAACGCAAAATGCTGGCTGATCTGTGCCGATCATGGCGTATGCATCCGCGTGAAACCGACAATGGCACCACAGCACTACAATTTTTGATGCGCATGCATCATGAAAAAACCCCAATTCCATTGGTTATTTTAAGCAATCAACTGCCCGTGCAAGATGGCTTCATGTTGGCGTTCCGACTAAAAAATCATAATAAATTAGCACCGATGGCGATGATTATGGTGGCAAGCGAAGGTAAGCAAGGGGATGCTATCGCCTGTCGCGAAAACGGTATTAATGCCTACCTCCGCCACCCCGTCACCCCATCACAATTGAGCGATGCCATGAGCGCGGTGCTAGGGGCGCGTGAGCCAGAAGACAACCGCAAACCAAGCCTTGTCACCCGCCATACCCTGCGTGAAAGTAGTGCGGGAAGCGTATTGCTCATCGATTCTGATCGTGAACAAACCCGACTAGCCGCGCTAGCGCTCAAGCGCAAAAACTATCGCATCACCATTGCCGAAACTGCCGATGAAGCCTACAAGGCGCTGGAGCAGGATATGTTCGATGCCGTGATCGTGGATCCCACCACCCCCGGCTTCCCCAAATCCCCCCCCGCCGCCGCCCTCCTCTGCGCCCGCATGCAATCAGGCGCAGTACTCACCCCCGTGCTATTAGCGCAAACTGAAGAAGGCAAATTTGACACCAGCGACTTCAGCGGTCACGTGAAAAAGCCGTATAACAAAGATAGCCTGCCGGGGATGATAGGTGCGTTTTTAAGTAGTGCGAAAACGCTGTAGAAGATTAGCGAGCGTCATGACCGCGACTGCCCACGCGGTGATCAATCCATGCGCCAATTCTCCTCCGTGGACGGGTGCTCTGTAAGGGCGGGGTGGTTGCTGCGGTGGCTACAACAGGGACGGGGAATAACACCAGCTACAATGAAGCAATTCTAAAATCCGCTTACTACCTATGACCAACACAACTCTGCAATGTGCCCAGTGCGCCAAGCCGCTTGATAAGCTAGACAGCATTTGCATAGCCTGTGAAGCCGCAGAAACCGCAGCTAAAGCCCAACGCGGCAAAGTAGGTAAATACAACTGCCCCAAGTGCACCTTAAAGTTTGACCGCCCAGATTCCAAACTCACGCCCGAAGCCGTGCCTTGGCATCGCATACATCCTGAAAAACCCTGCTGCCCGCACTGCGGCACCTTTATAAGATCAAAATACACTAAGCTTAACTTGGTCGTAGGATGGCTCATCGTACCGCTAATCGTCGCACGCGAATGGTTTGGCTTTTCTAGCCCGATGGTGTACGCGATCAGCATGGCCATTGTTGCGTTTTGCTTTGCGTGGTGGGGCGTGGCAGCATGGCGCTTGCATAATGATGAGAATGCTTATGTTGAGGATTAAGCAACAGCCTTAATGTGTAATTACTCTAGCGATTTATATCGGTTTACGATATTACAATTGCATATTGGCTAATAAATCCGCCTCACTGCTTCGCGCTACCGCAAAATTACTAACCCAGTTTGGCGAGCAATTACGCCTTGCGCGTTTGCGGCATAAGCTCACCGCCGCGCTGGTAGCCGAGCGTGCGGGCATGGCACCGATGACCTTGCGCAACGTGGAGCGTGGCAGCGCGGGTGTCAATATCGTTGCCTATGTGGCGGTTATGCAAGTGTTATTCCATTTCTAGATCATTCGTACATGATTAACCTGTCGTCATCCCAGCGAAGGCTGGGATCCAGTCCGTTCGTTACTCAAAAGTACGCAGGACTGGATGCCAGCCTTCGCTGGCAAGACGGCGTATATTTTAAATATGCTTGCAGTTATTTGAATACACGAATGATTTGGATCTTGAACCGCTTGAGACATGGCCTTGTGGGAAGCTTGTTATGTGATTTGATTGGCAATAGACTACTCGGAATCCATCGTAAACGAAGCTCAAACGGCGCTGGCGCTTCGCCGCTGCCAGAACGGTTCATCCTGAAATCGCTGTACTTGGGCGTAGGTTGCCTGCAGTTGGAGGCGATAGCGCGCGTAGACCGCTTGCATTTCATCGCGATAAAGCCTGTATGAAGTGGCCTCGCCCGCATGTTGCGCGGTAATCGCGCGCGCCGCACTCTCTGCAGAAGCCAGCGCGTGAAAAATACCTTGCGAGGAAATAGGATCAAACGCAATAACGGCATCACCGACCGCAAAAATACCCGGCGCAAGGTTGTTCAACGCATCAAGATCAAGCAACGCACTGCCTGCTGGTCGGGCGTGTACATGCAACTGCGTCAAATCCGCTGCATGCAGCGCCAGCACGCTGGCGAGTAGCGGAATTTCGCGCGCCTTGGCGAGAAGCGCGCGCGGATCGCGCAGCGTTTTGTGTTGCGCATCGTCTTTATCCAAATGATAGGCCAGAACGCGTTGTCCGGAAGGTAGGCGCGCGCTGTACCACCAGCCGTCGCGCGCGGCGCACAGGCGCGTGCACTGATCGTCGTCGTCGTCGTCGGCATCCAAGTGGCAATAAAGGCAGATCAAGTCATCATCCGTGCGGAGCGTGACACCGAACTGACGCGCCACGGCAGCGCTGCGACCACTAGCATCGACTACGACAGGCGCGCAATGCGTTTGTCGATGCGGCGTTGCGGACGAACGCGCTTCAAACGCGACCTGCCAGATGCCCTCAAGGCGAGTAACGCGCACCATGCTGCAATCTTCAATGACTTTTGCCCCAGCTTCTGATGCAGCGCGACGAAATGTCGTGTCGAACTGGGCGCGGTCTAAATGCCAGCCAGAGCCATGGGGATCGCGCAGATGATCGAACCAAACCGACGCATCCGCGTGCCATTGGGAAATGGTCGCGCCGCGCTCGGCATGCTTATCGTGCAGGAAGCGTTCGAAGACACCGAAACGCTGCAACAATACGCGCGCGGCGCCCGGCAGTGACTCGCCAATCCGCGGGCCAATCCGTGGCAAAGTGGGTGAGGGTGCGGAGGCTGATGCTGATGCTGATCCCACGCCGCGTTCCAACACCAACACGCGCAAGTGTGGTCGTAGCCGACAGGCCAACGCTGAGCCCGCCGGCCCGGCACCCACGATGATCACATCCCACTGCATTGGTGCGTGTGCTACGCGTCTTTCGGCGTACCTTGCATCAAGACTTTGCGCATACGACTATCGGTGCTACGCCGTTGCGTATCGGTCATGGCTTTACCGCCACGATCTTCCACCTGCATCTGTGGTGGGAAGTCTGGGTCGTTGGCGAAGCCCGGTCGCACTTCAACGATTCCTTGGCGATCAAAGTGTTTGACCATGTTTTCCAGTTGATGCTCGTAGCCCACGCCCAGTGTGCGATCCCAATCGGCGCGCTCGTTGAAGGCGGCGAGACGTTTGGCCCGCGACAGCTTGGTATTCATGACAATTCGGTAATTTTCCTCACTCAGCACCTGATTCGGCACCCGCGCTGGCCAGAATGTCGGTAAGTAAGGATCGTACTGCGGATCGTAGCCGGAACGACAACTGGCGGTATCGGTCTGCCAAGGTATTGCCATCCAGCGCGTGATCGAACCGGCAAACTGCGCATACAGTGGGCCGTCGTAGGACAGTGCCTCGGGGGGTGTCAACGTAGTGCCGTAATCGGGCTCAGGGTTTTCTTGGCTGCGATGCCGCCAACGGTACGGTTCGCTGTACATGGTTGCGTGCCGCACTGGCCAAGTCATTTCGCAGCCAGGGTGGAATGCATCGGCCAGACAAAATTCAAGCGCAGCACGGTCAAGCATGGCTGGTTGTTGGATGAGTGGCACGTCGTCAATACGCTGTGGTGATTTGGCGTCAGGGTCATAATCAGCGATGAAATTCCCCGCAGCCCAACGATCTAGCATCGCCAATTGCGTCTGCGTCAGCGCCGTCATCGCGCGTGCAAGCTCTGGCATTGGTACATCCATGGCATCGCCATAAATCCAAGGCCACGGCTTCATAGAAACGTCGCCATCACCGGGATTACGAAACGCTGTGGCAACCGTTCGGCGCAGCTCGGCGTAGGTTTCACCCGGCTGCGAAAGTTTCTCTACATAGGCAGGTGCTAGAAAATGCTGCGGCATGCCATAGCCAAAGCCAGCGGCGAAGCCAGCATTCATCCACTGCAAGTCGCACATGGCTTGGAAAATCGGTAGCAGATCATGCTGGAACGACGGTTTTGTCGGCACCGGCAATTGCCCGGCTTGGATCGCCAAATCTGTCATCAGCGCATACATCGTTCGCACGGATTTTTGCTGCGGCCCATAGTTTGGCGGTGCCACCACCACCCAAGCGGGCGCTACCTTCAGTTCGCGGCCACCGAGCTTCACGTGAGCTGTGACCGGGCCATCGCTCGTGTCATCGTACCAACCGTCATTATTGGCAAAGGTTGTCGGCGGTTTCTTGTCAACAGAACCCGATTCGCCGAGCCCGCCGAACACCTGCAGACGACCATTGGCATCAGTACGCAACTCGCCCAAGGGCACCGCAATATCCATAAATTTTCCGCCATCAAACCGATACGCCTTGCCCTGTGCATTCGGTTGCGCCACAGAGCGTGCCCCCGGCGTGATCGAAAGTTTGGCGCGCGCTTTAACGCTGGCATTGCGGCGTGTTGAAGGCGGTGCGGTCGCAGCCTCGGGAATATCTAACGCCAACTCGAAGTTGTACCAAGCTGCCTTGTGGTTAGCCAACTCAACACACCACTGAATTTCCGTGCTCTCGTCCATGCGTAACTCGCGAACTACGCGGCCCTCGCCGTCGTAGCCATAAATACGAAACTCGGCAACTTCACGCTTGAGCGCACCGCTCCGATCCCGATAGGCCCCGGGTGGCATGGGCGCGGGCTGGCTCACTTGCGGGCCGATGTAGTAGCCATCCTTGTCCTTAGAGTTACCGACGCGGGCAACACCGATAGAAGGATGGATCTTGGCGTAAACGATTTGTTCGTCCTGCTGGGCTTTTTTTGGCATGGGATGATCTCGGTCGGTGATGAAGGATTAGAACTTGCTCAAGGTGAAACGGCCTTACAGTCGCAATCCAATGGCAACGGCGACTTGGTCTTGGCGGCGCATCCGAGCCTTCGTCGAGCGTGAAGGCTCAGAATGCAACCATCTGAGGCATTGATAGGCCTCAGGCGGCAGGGACGGGTATGACAAATTGTGGCCCTGCATTTGTGCCAGGCTGAAGGCCGGATGGGGTCTGCATGAGTTGATCGGCAATGAGTGCCAGACTGTACATGGTGCCGATCGCCGTCTTAATATTGTTTGGCGTGCCATTGAAGGTGGTGTTGAGCGCATTCAGCAGCGCTTGATATGTCTCTGCAAACTCGGCGGAGAGGAGGGCGGCGCGCGAGCCGGCGGGATAGTTGACGCGGCTGGGATTGTCAATCATGGGATAGACACCGGCGAGATCAAACGGGATGACAGGCCCCGTGTAAGCCCAGCCTGTGGCAGTCTTGACGAGCTTGCGTCCCTCGACGATCTCAGAGAACTTGTAGTAGTGGGCGAATTCAGCATCGCCATCCGTGGGAGTAGTAGCACTGCCTTCCCCCTGTGCCTTGATTTCATTGATGGCTTTGATCGCGTCTTGGAGGGAAGTGACCACATAGATTTTGCCGGTTTCCTTCCACGTACTGAGCTGTTTGTCAGGGTTGCCAAAGTTGATGCCGCCGTCCGCGACGGGGATGCCGCTGAGCGTGGCAAGGGATTGTGCAATCTGGTCATAGAACCAGCCGATGGTGTAATTGCTGGTCGGTGTCGTGCCATGTCTAGGCGAAAGCTTACGCAGGCGCTCTTTCAACATCTCCTCTGGCATCTCAATGCTCAGGAAGCAGTCGCGGATGTGCTCGATGGTGGCGCGCTTCAGCTCCACCACGAGGTCTGGACGCACGCCGCCGGGGAGCGCGCCGGGGTAGTTGGGTATAAAGCCTGGCTGGCCAATGGCCGGACTGCCGCCAATGCTGATGAGGATGTTGCAGACGAGCGCCATGTGCAGCATCTCCTCAATGACCACGCTGCGGATGAGGGCTGCTGCCTCTGTGTTGGCGTTCGGCTTGATGCTGTAGAGCGCAGTCAGATAGACGGGAATAGTGGCGTGCTCCAATTCGATGGCAGTCTGGAGCGCCATCATCAGTTGGTTTCTATCCCCTAAATCCATGTAGATCGGATTGTTCAGCCATTTCACGATCATCTGCTGCTTGGCTTTACTCAGGTCACGGGTGACAGGCATGTAATTTGGGTTTGTCATGGGCACACTGAAGACGTTCTTCAGAATTTGGATGTGCTGCATGACGCTGCTAAAGTTGCTCAGATCCACGATGCGGCGCATCACCGGATAAAGCTGCGCATATTGCAGGAAGATGGGGTACATATCCCTGATCCATGTGGGATTTTCCGGAACGGCGTAAGCATTAAAGACAAGAAAGTTGAGGATCTGCGAGGGGTTTGAGATCTGCCCTACTGTTGGAGGTTGCGCGCCCAACTGGTACGCCAGCCCGTAGACTTGCCCATCAATATAACCACGCGGGTTGCCAGGGTCAGCCGCATGGATGATCAGCGTTGCCACACCATTGCTGTTTGTGTTGATTGTGTAG
>JANMDR010000256.1:0-12954 GCA_031376425.1 Betaproteobacteria bacterium | reverse complement strand
GTTCAAGGATGGTTTAGGCCTAAATCTGCTTTTGTGTGCGGTTTTGCATGTTAGTTAATACTGTTGCATTTGTAACATGCAACTATACGATTCGCAACTGTTCGTGGTCAATTTGGCTTAGAACGGTTTACAAGCTCGTGTGGGAAGCTTATTATCATTTGTAGCAGGGTTGTATTTTAGAAATTTATTGTTTGTATTCAAGCGTCAAGCGCTGAGAGTAAATGTTTTTCTGGAAGTGCAAACAATTAATAGCTGCAGAAAAAAAATGATCAATTTCCCAATTTTATTTAAAGTGCTGCGCATAACTGAGTGCGTGGCTTGTTAAATAAATCACGAAAAAGTGGGCGAGGACAAAATGATAAAGAAGTTTGAGTACAACGAACCGGCAAAACTCGGTGCTAGAAACAAAATGATTAATTTTGGAATTTCAAGTTTAACCCCCCCCCGACTTGCACGATCAGTGCTCGGGGCGGCGTTATTGCTTGGGACATTACAGTTTTCGATGCTTGCCAATGTGCAGGCGCAAAGCATAGAAGCCGCGTTGTTAAAAAATGCGCAAAAATTATTGAGTGAAGGTAATGCCAAGCAAGCATTTGTTGAGCTTGCAGCACAGCAAGGCCGCTTAGCTGGTATGGTTGATTTCGATTATTTGCTCGGCGTTGCAGCGCTTGATAGCGGCAAAATTGACGATGCCATTATTGCCTTTGAGCGGGTATTGGCCGTGAATCCACGCAACGCTGGTGCGCAAATGGATTTGGCTAGAGCGTACTTTACCGCAGGCTCACTTGATCTTGCAAAATCGACGTTTGAAAATTTGCGGCAGAGCAATCCACCCGGCGGTGCGCTGGTCACCATTGACCGTTATTTAGCGGCGATTGCGGAACGGCAGCGCACTAAGGTGCGTAGCGTCATGGCGTACGGTGAAGCATCGTTGGGCTATGACAGTAATATCACCGGCGTACCGGGCGATTTCACTAAGGCGGTTGAATCTGCATTCAACCTTACTGGCGTCTCACCAACGGGTAACTCAATTAAACGCAAGGCACCTTTTGTGGGTGCAACCTTAGGTGTGGATCTTTCCAAACCTCTGGCCGATGGCTGGGCGATAGTAGGTCAGGGTGAAATTAAAGGCCGCGCCTATAGTAAGTATTCAGACTTCAATTCTCTTAACGCAGAAGTGCGCGCGGGGATGATGCACAGTACTGATGCTAGTCAATTAAGGCTTACCGCAAATTTGGGTAGACTTAATCAAAAAGGCTTGGCACCGGGTGATCCGCGCCCTTACAACGATCGTACAACCCGCGGTGCCAATGGTGAGTATCGTTATGCGGCTAACGATAAGACCATGTTTGGCTTAGGTTTGGGTTATAGCCAAGTTCGCTTTTTAAGCAATAACATTGAAGATATCAATAGCGCCACTGTTTCAGGCTCAGTCACACGTACGTTTGATGGTGTGGGTCAGCCCATGTTTAATCTAGGTGCATTCGTTACGCGTGATACGGCTGTGCGTCGTCTGGCCGATAATGAAGCAGATAAGTCAAAACGAGTAAATGGCGTTCGTGCTTACGGCCAATATTCGCTATCGCCCACAACCTATGTGTTCTCGGCGCTAGGTTATACCGCTAGGCGCGATACAACCGCATTCGCCCGCGCTACACAAATTGAATATGGCCGCGATAAAACAACTGATTTGAGTATGGGTGCGCACTGGCGATTCCAGTCTAAATGCGCCCTCAAAGCGCAATGGATTTATGCACGCAATAGCTCAAATGTCGCAATTTACGATTATGGTCGAAATGAGATTAGCTCCAATATTCGTTGTGATTTTGAATAGCATCACTGCAACCATCGTATTAATCTGACGTAACCACCCCGAATTAAGGTGCCCTATGAAAACTGCAAAATACCCAACCAACATGGCTCAATCTAACTCAGTGAACGCCTTGGAAATGCCTGTAAGTAAAGCATCTTCAACCATTGGCAAGAATAGAGCGCGACCGCAAGTGTTGACCTTGGCATTGGCTACAGCCCTGAGCCTCGGTATCAGTGCAGAGGCATTTGCAAAGTGTGGTGACTTCACTTATGTTACCGGTGATGTTACGGTGCTTGTAGGTGGTGAGGGTACACCCAAGCCCATAAAGCAAGGCATGGCGGTAGATGCTAAAGATGTCATCATTACCGGCAAAGATGGTATGGCGCAACTGGCGATGGTTGATAAGGCACGGATCTCGCTGCGATCTAATTCACGCATGACGGTTGAAAAATGTGAGTCTGATAAGGGCGATACCGACGGCACCATTTTGTCCTTATTCAAAGGCACCTTGCGCACTTTCACCGGCTTGCTGAGCGATTCATCGCGCTCCAAGTATCAGATGAAAACGCGAGTGGCAACGGTGGGTATTCGTGGCTCGGGTAATCTTTTGCATGTTCCGGATGATGACAGCACCACGTTTAACTACACGATTGAAGGCAGCCACGTAACAACCGACGCTGCGACAGGTATTAAAATTGTTTCATACCCTGATCAAACAGTTTTAGTGCAGATTGGGCAGCCGCCTAAAATAGTACCTACACCCCCTGCTATTCAAGAAGCAGCCCGCATTATGGCTGGCACCGGTGGAGGCGGTGGTGCGCCCGGAGTGCTGGGTGAGACCCCACCGCCACCTCCAGGAGGTGGAACAGGTGGTCCTACTGGCGATACACCGCCTCCCCAAACTATCATAGCTGGCGGTAATGGCTTGGGTTTTGCGGTGATTGATAATAATGCACCCATTGCTACCACTGACCCAATTGGGTTGCGTGATGTGGTGATAGCGAATGGCACCTTAGCATATGGTAACCAAGCGCTCACGACTGACTTAACACAAGAGGCAGGCAATTTACGCGGTTACCGTGCCTATGCCGGTACGCAAAGCGGCGTTCAGGTAGGCATTAGTGGCGGCACGGCGGCAGACGCTTTAATCGTGAATGTGGGCAATACTAATATCGCGATGGGTCGTTGGTCCAACACCACAGGATTGAGCTTATTTGGCCCTAATACCGCAGGTGCTGCGCCGGGTAGCGTGCATTGGATTCATGCAAGCTCTGGGTACCCTGCTTATCTGTCCGATGTACTGACTGGTACTGTGCAATACACGCGAGTGGCCAATACCACACCGACTAATCAGTTTGGTACTTTAGGCGCTTTTGTGAGTGGCGTGTTAGACGTTAATTTTACCGCACGCACCCTAAATGCGGCCATCGCCGTTACCATGCCCAATGCTGGAACCAATAACGGCGGTAGCTGGAATCTGGCGGCTTCCAACGTACCGTTTTCGCTCAATAGCTTCTATGCGGCCACTGGTGGGCAGGGATTAGTAATCACTAACGCGAATGGCCAAAGCTCGGCCAGTAATGCTAATATTTTTGGTAGCTTAACAGGCAGTCTTGTGGGCGCTACACTCAACGCCGCAATTTTAGGTTATGGCTTTACTGATCGCGCTACGGTTACATCTAATAATACGGTGAATGGGGTAGTGGCGTTCCAAGGGCCACCACAAAATTCAGCCGCACAGTTCCGTGATGGTATTGTGTCTGACCCTACTGGTGCACTCAACAGTGCTACCTATATTCGCTCATTTAACACCACTAATCGCCCCAATGAAGTCACCAGCGATGATACTGGCCGTGTAACCGCATTCACTGCACCGTTTACCCAAGGCAGTCAGTTGCAAGGCCATTTGCCCTATGCAGTAGGCACCGCCACTATCGCTGATAACGGCTTTGACCCTTCCACCGGTATGGTTTGGGGCAGATGGGCGGGTGGTACTGTCACCATTGGCGGCCAATCTGTGGCTCTGGGTAATAAGAGCATGCACTATATTTTTAGCGGTACCCAAAGCGGACCGGTCTCACTGCCTTTGACTGGTAGCGCGGTGTATGAAGTCATTGGTTCTACTCGGCCAACAGACAATGCCGGTAATATTGGTACCTTAAATAGTGCATCCTTAAACGCCAATTTCAGCGCCCGCACGGTGGATACAGCGCTCAATCTGACCATTGCTGGGCAAACTTGGAATGCATCTGCTGCTGGTGTGCCAATTTATCGTGACCAGTATTTTTCAGCCTATGCAGGTTCAAGCGGCATTGCTGGCGCACCTGCACCATCTTTGCTAAACATTACCTGTAGCCCTAATTGCACACCGCAACGGTTAACGGGAAGTATTGATGGCTTTTTCACCGGCCGTACTGGGCAAAGTGCCGGTTTGATGTATAACTTAAATAGCGGCATTGCTGGTTCGATTGCGTTTAGACGGCCGGGCTAGTAGCGCCTTAGAGGCGTTTAAGAAGTGGCCTATTGCGAAGCTCGATAGCCACTGTTATTGCTAAGCAAGCAACTGATTGATATCCATTCCTGATAATGGCGCAGTAGCAGTTGCTGAAAATTGATAAGCAAGAATAGCTTGGTTTTAACCAAGCTATTCTTGCTCCAAAAAAATTTAGAAGATCAATACAGTCGTGATTTACGCTGTAAAGGGGTAGAAGAAAATGAAGATAATAGCTAATTACGCTTTTTTTAAACAGAGCCTTGCGCTCGTTTTCAGTATGGGTATATTGTTATTTGCGCCACTGGCTCAGGCAGTATGCACAAGCAATGGAGTGACTGTTTCTTGGACGGTTCCCGGCAATTGGACCGGTACTTGTACGGGCGGTCCTAACGCGAGCGAAAATGTGGTCATTTTGCCTAATACCACAGTCAACTTTCCAGCAGGAACAGTTACTGCTGCATCCTTGGTAGTCAACGACGGTGTTGTCCTGGCGGGCAATGTATCGGCAACAACCTTGATCGCAACCGGCGGGATTACTTTTCAAGGTTCTAGTTCATCAATTCAACTCAATGGTATTTCGGTAGCGACTGGGCCTAGCGGTGTGTTGCAAATTGGGCATAACATTGAAATTAATAATTCGACCTTACGTAATTTTAATACTTCCGCCACGACGAGCCTTATTAACAACAACGTAACTGTCACCTTTGATGGTACTGCAAATTTCCAAAATGAAAATAACGCAAAATTAAGGATCAATCCTGGCGTCCAATTGATTGCGAGTGCCGTAACTGCTGGTCCAAAAATATTTAAAAATAATTCAAGCGCGAATAACGCACTTGATATTCAGGGCGCATTGTCGGTAACGGTAGATTTTGACAATGGCGGGGAGGTAGTATTTCCCAATGCGGTATCTGTTTTAACCATACCGAATGGAACACAGTTTACGATGGCTGGTGCTAACAGCTTACTAACAGGGATGGGAAAACTCGCCGCAAGCAACGGCGATATCACTCTTGCCGATGGCAAAGTAAATGGAACACTTACTATTCAAGTTGGTACAGGAAAAAAGGTAATAAATTCAGGCGCCATATTTAGCCCAGCGCTGGCAGTGGGTGGGCTCGGCACGATAAATATTATTGGTACGTACAATCAAATTGGTGCGGGTAAATACCTTGTTGATATCGATAGTAGTGGCTCAGATCAAATCGCGGCAACGGAAGGTATTGCGATCGCCAACGCCGATATTTATTATCGCCAAGGTTCAGGAACAGATATTTTAAATAGCAGTGGTGGCAAAACGATAGCGTCCACAACTACAGGAACCGCAACGATTGGCGCTCCCATATATTTGCAGAACGTGTTTACGTCCGCGCCCGCATTAACGCCAATCGCGATTAGAACCACAATACCAACTGGCACCAGTATTGTCGCGACGCGTGAAGGGTCGCGGTTTGTGGTCACCAGCTTAGGGGACACTTCAACCCCCGGATCGGGCACCTTGCGCGAAGGTCTTACCTCGCTCAACACGCAAGCACCAGGATGCGCAAACACCCCGTATCGCATACGCTTTAGTGTCAGCGGCACCATTGCTGTGCTTTCGGATCTGCCCGCACTTGGTGCCTGTGAAACCGGTATTAATGCGCATCAACACCATGTAACTGATAATAATTTTAATCAAAATACATCCACCAATGATGATGATTCTAACGCTGGCTTTACGGTTCAACTCAATAACGCTGGCTCAGCGAGTGCAGGGTTTGCTATTACCGGTAGCGCTGGCGTACGTATCGCCGGGTTGAATATTTCCGGCTTTCCAACAGGCATTAAGATTGGAACCGCCGGAAATACCTCGATCTCGGCCGCAGTGCATGACAATCTAATTTCTGGCGGAACGAATGGCATTGAGATCATTGATGGTGGGTCAATTAATATCGGTGGCGCTTGGGCAGTAAACTCGTCAACACTCGCTCAAAATCGAAATGTAATTTTCGCTAATATCGGCGCACAAATACTCATCAACCGCTCAATCATTAATGCCAATCAATTGACGATTGAAGGAAACGTAATTGGTGCTGGGCCTGCTGGCAGCCCTGCATCATCGTCGGGTATCGGTATCAGCGTAAACGATTTAAATTCTAACGCCATTACGCAAAACTTCATCGCGTCTTCAGGGCAGGGCGTATTTTTGAGTGCTAATTCCAATGCAACGAGGCTCAACGCCGCGCCGCAAAATAGGATAGTTGGTACGGGTACCGCGATAGCCCGTGCTGCGGCTATCAGTACGCCAATTTTTACTTATATTTACCTTGATGGCTCTCAAGCCGATGGCAAGCTCGCTGGTACTACAGGTGATACACATGATATTTGCGTTTGCGAAAACAACCCTGGCCAACAACAGTGTCGCAAGGTGCGGGTGTGCGTGCCAGTAACCATTGATGCCTCCGGTTTTGGTCCGTTTAGTGCAACGTTTACACCGGCACTGGCAGCAAACGCAACGCTTACGGCCTATGCAGTATCCACCGGTGGTAGCAATGCAGTTAAAGGAACATCGCAACTGTCTGCAGGGTCAAGTTTGCCTTCCTATACCGTTACCCCACCCAGTACCTATGTTTATCCGAACACTTTGGTTGGGCAGCAGACGTCTCAGACATTTACTGTCCTGAATTCAGGAAGTACACCGACGCAGATTGATGGTAGCGTAGCAGGGCTTACCATCAGTAATAGTACCGCCTTTGTTATTCCGCCTGCGTCGGGCACTTGCCAAACATCACCGACACTTCTACCAGGTCAGTCTTGTACCGTCGTTGTAAATTTTACGCCGACTTCGGTAACGCCGTTTTTAGGTTATCTCAATATCAGTTCTGTGGGTTTTTCGGGTATTAGTATCACTCTTGATGGCACCGGTATTCAGCCGGGTATTGCCGTCACGCCAACGGGTTCACTCAGTTTTCCAAGTACTACAGTGGGTGCCACGAGCGCGAGCCAACTGGTACAAATTGACAACACCGGTACCGCGCCGCTAAATGTTTCCGCCATCTCGGTTACCAGTGGCTTTAGCTTGGTTGCTGCCCCTGGTGCAACCTGTGCAACGCCGCCATTCAATCTTGCCACTTCTGCCAACTGCAGTATTGCGGTCGCGTTTAACCCCACAGTTAGCGGCGCAACGAATGGTCAATTGCTCATCGCCAATAATGCAGGAGCCAGTGTAATTAAGAGCTTGACTGGGTTTGGCACTCTACCAAATACCTTGTCGGCAGCCATGACGTTCTTACCCGCGAATGCGATTGTGGGGCAATCTATTCAGTTGACCGTCAATATTAGCAATACCGCGTCGAATACGGCAGCGGCCGTTGGCTTCAGCTACAGTTTGCCTATTGGACTTGAATTTACAACTACACCAGCAACATCTTCTTGCGGTGGGTCACTAAGTACATCAGGAAATACTCTTACTTTTTCAAATGGCACTATTGCAGTTAGTGCTAATTGCACAATCGAAGCCAATGTAGTTGCCACAACTGCAGGGGTATTCGCGGTAAGTTTATCTGCAGCATCGTCCACAGTAGGTGGGCTAATATCACCGACTGCGGCTGCTGTTAGTGTGGCATCTGGTGCGCTTATTACTACTATTCCGGCAAATGGGGGCGTAGTCGCTTTTGGTACCGTCGCGTTAGCAACAGCATCGTCACCACTTACAGTAAAAATTAGCAACGACGGAAATCTGCCGTCCAGCTTAAGTATTAGTGTGGTTGGTACCAATGCCGCACAATATAATTTTACCGGTTGTGGTACCAGCTTAGGCGCGGCATCCTCATGTTCAATTTTAATTACTTGTACCCCAAGTGCTGCGGCAGTACTAAATGCCACATTACAAGTAGTTCATTCGGCTACTAATTTACCTGCAACTTTGCAGTATCCGCTTACCTGTACCGGTGGGACACCTCTGCCCATCAGCTACGGCCTATCGCCAACCGCAACTACCTTTGCAAGTACGCTTATTGGTGCAACAAGTACTGCAACATTTACCCTGACCAATGCTAACCGCCCTCTGACTATATCGAGATTGAGTGTGACTGGTGCAGGCTTGAGCTTAGTCAGTGGCTCAGGAGGTGGTAGTTGCCCGCAAACGGGTACCGTAGGTGCAGGCGCAGTGTGCACCATTGTAGTGGCATATAAACCATCCCTCGCGGGAAGCGTTACGGGACAACTCGAAGTTGTTAGCGATGCGATTAATACACCAGTAAGCGTAACTAATCCGAGCGTTGCGACACTCTCGGCAAGTGCCCCTGCCGCAATTTTAATTAACCCCAATCAGCGCTACAGCTTCGGTTCTATAAATACCGGGGTCAGTAGCGCACCGCAAAGTAGAACGCTTGTTAACAATACGGCGGCACCGATGTCCTTCACCGCTTTTACTACGCCGGTAGCTTATGTCGTTGCGGACACCTGCGCAGCCAATAGCCCATTAGCGCCGAATGCAAGCTGCGTGGTGACGGTGACATTCAAGCCCACAACCGGTGGTATCCAAAACGTGGCGCTTTCTAGTAATGTCACCAGCAATGCAATTCCTGGGGGATTATTATTTAGTTTGTTTGCAAACGGAACAGGCGTCTCGCCATTTTCGCCGACGCTCACTGTAACGCCAACGACGCTTAGCTTTACGAACCAAGTCGTCAATCAAACATCTGCATCACAATCGATTCGGCTGAGCAATACCGGTACTGGAGATTTGCTAAATGTCGTCTTTACAGCACCGGTTAACAGCGGTATCGCTCGCGCCTCAGCCACCGTGGGTGATACCTGTACATCCGCTGCAATCGCTCCAGGTGCATCTTGTGTTGCGTTTTTTACTTATACGCCAACAGTTGTTGAAAATGTCTCTGGTGCCATCACCATTACTTCAAATGCGCCCACTCAAACAGTGATGTATAGCGCATCAAGTATTGCCGCGCCAGTCGCGAAGCTGGAAATTGATGTTACGGCGCTGGATTTTCTGGGACAGGTTATCAACACGCAAAGCCTCGTAAAAGCAATCACGGTACGCAACACGGGTACGGCACCGATGACAGTGACTATCGCATCAAGCGGTAGCGCGTTTGTCGTCAATCACAATTGCCCTGGCTCCACGCAGCAAATTAGCGCTGGGCGTAGCTGCGAAATTGGTGTTGCATTCAAGCCCACAGCAGAGGGTAATTTCACCGGCTCAGTCACCATCACCCATAATGCCCCCAATACGCCTTCGCCACTAACAGTAGCGCTTAAAGGCTTGGGAATCCCTGAACCGATCGCCGGCTTAAGCTTTACCCCGGCGTTATTAGACTTTGGTACCCAGACCATCGGCACCTCTACCGCGACGCCAAAAACAGTGGTGGTACGTAGTACTGGTGCGGCTGCCGCCAAGATAACGAGTATTACTAATACCGGTGATTTCAGCTTTAGCAGTAACTGCCCGCTAAGCCCCGCAGATGTGCTTTTGCCAACGTTTGAGTGCGCTATTGTTGTTACCTTTAAGCCGCAAACATTGGCTTCGCAAACGGGATTGATAACCGTAAGCAGTAATGCTCCGGTGACAACCACAAATGGCATCGCATCAAATCAGATCACGCTTAAAGGCACGGCGTCACCAGTGCCAGTGCCAACTATTGAGGCTTCGACGCGGCGCTTGAACTTTGCGACCTTAATAGTGGGTAGCGTGAGTGAACCGCAGTCAGTGGTTATCACCAATACTGGTTTTGCTAATCTGCGATTTGACGGCTTATCGATAACGGGTAATGGTTTTGCGCTGAGCGGTATTCGATCCCGCGACGTTCCTGCGGATTTGCCACTTTGCGGTAGCACCTTAGCCCCAAGCGATAGAGGGTGCTGGATTAGCGTGGTGTTCGCTCCCAATCAAGTAGGTGATGTTTCTGGTGAGCTGGCGATTTCTTCAAATGTGGCAGGTGGCGCACTTACTGTCTCCCTTTTCGGTAGTGGCGCTGCACTGCCAAAGCCGCAGATCGCTGTTTCTGTTGAGTCGCTCAATTTTGGTGAAGTGATTGTGAGTACTACAAGTGCTGCACAACAGGTGCGGATTTCTAACCGTGGTGATGCACCATTAAATTTAGGTTCTATCAATGCGAATAGTGCTGATTTTGCGCTACAAGTAGGCGCTAATGGTAGTTGTTCCTTGACTAACTCTGTAATTGCAGTTGGTGCGAGTTGTACAGTTGATGTCGTATTTAGCTCAACAACGCTGGGCGCTAAAGCGGCCACCTTAAATATAGTGAGCAATAGTGGCGGCACCGATGCCTTAAATTCCGTGCGATTAACAGGTACAGTTATTCCCGCGCCAGCGCCGCTGGTTCGCGCTTCAGTGACCGTGCTTGGTTTTGGAAATACGGTATTTGGCGGTGCCACACCATCGCAATCTGTGGTGTTTAGCAATACTGGTACAGCGCCTTTACTCATTGCCAACATAATCGCAACAGGGGACTTTTCGCAAAACAATAACTGCCCCGCCAGCTTGGCAGTGGGTGCAAATTGTACGGTTGCTGTTCTGTTTTCACCTTTAGGGCTTGGTAGTCGAGGCGGCGAGTTACAGGTTCGCACAAATGCTACACCAGCAACCACATCAGTGAGCTTAGGTGGAACGGGCTGCAGACTGTTCAGTGTGGCAGGATCACGCATAATCTCGTCCCTTTGTGCACCATAGCAGAACGTTGTTAATATTGAGATTCTTGTAGTCAGACTCCGGTGGCCAATTGCAAAATTGGCCACAATTTTTCTGTGCTATCTGGTTGCAGTGCGTGGCTGGGCTATGTTTTACGATGATTAGGTAACTCGAAAAAAAACTGCCTTAACTCGCGCCACTGCATTCGGAATGATGGATAATTCGCAGATGAATTCTTTCACCACTGCCATCGCCTTAATCCCGCTGATTGCGCTCGCGCATGGGTAAGCGTGTGGCTAGACGGAGGAGCAAAGCCGCATCCTCCACGCTTGGCGGTGCAGGTACGGCACTGCAGTCGCAGCCAGTTTCGCCCTCAGAGCAACCCGTACCGGCGCTGAATCTTGAACCACTATCGCAAATCCATTTCTATTTAAATCGTAAGCCGATTTATCTCACTCAAGTTGCACCAACGCAAACGGTATTGCAATATCTCCGCGAGGATGCACACCTATGTGGAACCAAAGAGGGTTGCGCCGAGGGTGATTGCGGTGCGTGTACGGTGATGATTGGTGATGTAGAGACAACTGCGTCCGGTACTACAAATGCTGTGAATTTGCGCACCGTCAACGCTTGTATTCAATTTGTCCCCACCTTGCATGGGAAAGCGCTATATACGGTAGAGGCCTTAGGTGGTAATCATCCGGCGCAGTTGGCAATGGTTGATTGTCACGGGTCGCAGTGTGGTTTTTGTACACCTGGGTTTGTAATGTCGCTCTGCCATCTTTATAACGAAACCACCTCAAATGCATTAAGTGAGGGGGAAGTACGCTCCGCGCTCACTGGTAATTTGTGTCGATGCACTGGTTATAAGCCCATTATTGCGGCTGGCTTAAGTATGTTGCGTTATCCTAGAACCGAGTTTGATTTTATACTTAGTACGTCCAAGCAGTCTGTCGTGTCATCGGCTGTAGCGCAGGAGACACCAGCAGTTTTTTTTAGCCCCCGTTTTTTCAACCCCCAAACCCTCGCTGAACTGCATAATCTAAAAGCGATACATCACAAGGTTACTGTGCTGGCAGGCGGCACGGATGTGGGGCTATGGGTAAATAAACAATTTCGTGATTTAGGCCATGTAATTTATATTGGCAATGTTGCAGGACTCGCGCAAATTACCGAGCATATAAGTCATTTAGAAATAGGTGCCGCCGCCACACTCGCGGCCACTTACGCCGCATTGGCACCACATTATCCGCAAATGACGCAAATGTGGGAGCGGTTTGCTTCTCCACCGATTCGCCATGCGGGCACAATTGGCGGCAATATTGCCAATGGCTCACCGATTGGCGATAGCATGCCGGCGCTGATTGCTTTAGGTGCAACTGTGAAGGTGAGTAGTGTTCGGGGTAGTCGCATTATGCCGCTAGAGGATTTGTATCGCAGCTATCAGGTGAAAAATCTTGAGGCTGATGAAATTGTCGAAAGCGTCATGGTGCCTTTGCTTACCAGTGAGGCTAAGCAGGTGTTCCGTTATCGGGTATATAAGATTTCAAAACGCTTTGATTCCGATATCTCTGCCGTGTGCATGTCCATAGCGATGACCATCGAGCGTGGCGTGATTATGCAAGTCCGCGTTGGTATGGGGGGCATGTCCGGTATACCGCAGCGTGCACCAAACTTAGAACTCGCGTTATTGATGCACGCATTTAAACCCGAAACCTTTGAGACGGCAAAGGCCGCGTTGGCATTGGATTTCCAACCATTAAGTGATCTCCGCGCCAGTGCCGCATATCGTTTGCAAGTTACCCAAAATTTGCTCATGCGTTTCTTCTTAGAAGGTGAAAACCTATACGATGAAATGAGTCTTGATGTGGCAAACTTTCAGCTATGAGCGCCAATAAACCCTCGGTTGATAAGCAGCAAATTCATGAATCTGCGCATTTGCACGTAGCGGGTAGTGCAATTTATGTGGATGATATCCTAGAGCGGCAAGGCACCTTGCAT
>JANMDR010000154.1:0-3548 GCA_031376425.1 Betaproteobacteria bacterium | reverse complement strand
TCATCAGCGCACTTTCTCGGTTGATTCGCGCAATCAGTTCAAGATTTCCAAAGCTTTCTTGCATGGCACTTTACTCTTTTGCTGTTAACGCTATTTTGATAGCAATCTTGATTGAAAGTTCAGTTGTGCAGAGGTCTTTTTAGGTGAAGTCGGTGTCGACTATTTTTGGACGTTTGAGGGCATTTTTACGGCAATTTTTTATAAATACCAATCAAATACCAAATAAAACCAATTAAGTACCAATTACAGTTATACTAATTCCGCGTTAACAAAAATAGTGCAGTGCAACATATTTGCCGCACTAATTTCTAAAAATAATCGGAGGAATTTGTATGCATCGTCATGTCAAGCAATCTGCAATCCGCGTCGCTATCAGCCATAAAAAAACACTTGCCCGCACGCTGTTGTTCGGTGCGCTAAGTCTGATAATCGCCCTGCCCGCTGCGTCAAGTTATGCGGCGAATCGCCAAACCTTTGATACTCAAATTGACGTCGAGTCTCGCATTTTAGACGTTACCCGAGTTCGATTGGACGCGCTAAGCGTTCCGCAAAGTAGCGCCAAAGTTGCGAGCGCTAAGCTCTCCGCCATTCAACTGATTAGCGCCAGCAAAGGCACAGCCATTGCCGATGGCAAACTTGTGTTTACGAGCGATGCCGGTGCGACATGGCGCGATGTGAGTCCCAAACTGGGACAAGCAGTGGCCACACAAATTAGCGCGCAACAGTTTTTAGACGGCCAGCGCGGCTTTGCGGTGGATCGCAACTGGGGTGAGCCGATGCTGTGGCGCACTGCCAACGGCGGCGCGCAATGGCAGCCTTTGGCACTCCCTTTTGCCCGGTTTGGGCAAACAGATGTGGGCGCCATTAATATGCACTTTACTGACGCGAGCAGCGGCTGGGTCATTGCGCGTGAGCCTTCAAGCAGTAACTTCAGTTTTGCCCGGCTTTACACCACACAAGATGGTGGTGACACATGGTCTGAGCTAGCTCGACCACCAGCATCCGGACTGCTCAAGTTTGCGAGTAAAACCCGTGGCTGGCTGCTTGGCGGCGCTGATGGACGTGCGCTTTATCAAACCATAGACGGCGGCAAATCATGGCAAGCAATCGTCGCGCAAAATAGCTTACTTCCAGATGCACAATTTACCGATGTGGCAATGCCGATTAATGTAAACGGTCGTTTTGTATTTGCGGCGCTGGCTACATTCGAGCAAAACAACTTCACTGAACAGTCCCTAAACCAAATCGCATTAAACGCTGACGGCAGTATGCAACTACTATCTAGTGCGCGCGTGGTTATGCATGCAGCAGCAACAAACCCAGCGCGGCTCATATCTGCAGGCGCCTCTATTGTATTAAGCGGTAATGTTGCGGCTTTACAAACTATTGAGGGTACAGCCGGTTTTGGCACTTCGGTATTTATCGAGCCAAGCGGCACCGCCAGTGCCGTGAGTGAAGCCAATGGCGCACGTTGGATGCTATTTTCAGATGGTGCCTGCTCGACAAGCCGCGACAAGCAATTTTGTGATGCCGCACAGCAATTAGCATCGCTAAAAAACACCTCGGCACGTGAAGCCAGCGCCACTAGTATTGCGCCACCGCGCACGCTTGAAGGCGTACCAGTTAGTCAACTCAATCTTGCCCAGAGCACGCGGCGCGGTTTTGATGCTTGCCAAGCGCAATCAACCTCTGCCCTGCAAACTTGGTGGACTAGCAGCCCTTTTAAAGATGTCAATTTTTATATGGGTGGGCGTAACCGCGCTTGTTCTCAGCCCAATTTAAATGCAGCTTGGATTAGCTCTGCTCTTAATATTGGTTGGAATTTAATGCCAACTTGGGTAGGTTATCAAAGCCCTTCCTCCATCTGCACAGGCTGTGCTAAGTTCAGCACCACCGCAGCAACAGCACGCACCCAAGGTATTGCTGAAGCCGATTTAGCGGCGGACGCCGCCGAAGCTTTGGGCATTAGCAAGCCTAATGTAATCTATTTCAACCTAGAAAAATACAATACTGAAACCCAATCAGAAAAGTCTTTCATTGACGGTTTTAGTGCCCAAACTCGCGTGCGCGGCTACGTGCCAGCTATGTATGTGCATTGGACTAACGTTGCCAGCTTTACCGCATTGACCAATGCCCCAGAAGGTATTTGGGTAGCGCGTTGGAGCGGTTCCGGCGGTACAGGACCTAGCAGCGTACCTAATCCAAATACAATTACGGGTGTTTCCGATTCTATCTTCGTAAACAAGCGTATTTGGCAACACTTTGGCGACTTCACCCAAACATGGGGTGGCGTGACTATCGCTATTGATGCCAATGTTGCCAACGGTATTGTTGTAGGCGCGGCACCCGTTGCACAAACTATTAGCTTCACAGCACCGGCAGATCGCACTCTAGCATCGGGTGCATTTACCGTGAGTGCCACAGCGAGCTCTGGTTTACCGGTGACCTTCATTTCATTAGCGGCTACAGTCTGCACTGTCAGCGGCACGAATGTGACTTTGCTTAGCGCAGGCACCTGTACTTTACGTGCATCGCAGGCTGGCAATAGCAGCTATTTGGCAGCGGCCACGGTAGATCGCAGCTTCAATATCAGCAACACCCTAACCGCCCAAAGCATTACGTTTGCAGCATTGAGCGGCCGCGCTATCAACAGTGGAGCCTTTGATGTGAGTGCGACTGCAAGTTCAGGTTTAACAGTGTCGTTCATATCGCTAACACCTGCAACTTGCACCGTATCCGGTGTGCGCACCACTTTGCTAGCGGTTGGCACCTGCACGCTACGTGCGGCGCAAGCTGGCAATAGCAACTTTGCTGCTGCCGCCAATGTAGATCGAAGTTTTGCGATCTCAGCGGCGGTGCTAACTTGGCCAAATGTTGCACAAAACAGCACATTAACGCAAACAGTAAAAACGATTCAATACTTATTGCAGTTCCGTGGATACACAACGGTAACTGCGGACGGTGCATTTGGTCCTGGTACCAATACTGCGGTTATAAATTTCCAAACATCTAGAGGTTTAACAGCAGATGGTGTCGTAGGTGCAAGTACGTGGACCGCTTTGATAGCAGTGACTCAACAAGGTGAAACCAGTGCTAAAGCTAAAGCAGTGCAATCTGAGTTAGGTATTACAGTCGATGGAATATTTGGCTCAGGTACGGCAACAGCAGTGAGAAACTTCCAAACTTCTAAAGGTTTGGCTGCTAATGGAATCGTTGACGAAACAACTTGGAATGCCTTAGTTAAATAGACTAACGCAGTTTTGTTGCAGTTTTGTAAATAAAAAACGCACCTAAAAAGGTGCGTTTTTTTGAGTCAATGCCGAATCAATTTGAAGTCGGTGGTCCACTATTCGCTAAGCGACCTGCTTGAGCGCTATTTTACGTCCTGCTAGTTTACGCACGCTGCCCGGCGCATAACGCTCGGCCACGTAAGTATCCACCAAAGCCTGAAATTCTTCAGCAATATGATCACCCTTCAAGGTCACCGCTTTTTCGCCGTCGATATACACCGGTGCTACGGGACGTTCGCCAGAACCAGGCAAGGAAAT
>JANMDR010000120.1:0-7007 GCA_031376425.1 Betaproteobacteria bacterium | reverse complement strand
GCATAGCGAATATTTTTTTCGCCGCCTCTACTTTTGCCGCGACTTCTTCGACGGTCTTGCCCTCGATTGAAACATGCGCTGAATATTTGTTCGCATCTACAAAATCACGCCCTGTTGCTACTAGGCCAAGCCCCGCTTTGAGGCCGGATTGCTTCACCACCTTAAACAGCGTTTTGGCATCGCTGAGCATACTCATGCGTTTTTTTCTTTGCTCCAATAATACGGGGTCAAAGGAGAAGCATTCCGCCGCAATACCCTGCCGCGAAATCTCCGACATTGCCGACAACATATGCTGTGGATCATCAAACTGCGCCGAAACAAAATCAATTTCCTGCTCACGCGGAATTAGCCGCAAGGTCGCACGCGCTTTCACCCCCAATGCCCCAGCATCACCCACAAAAACTCCCGTTAAGTCCGGCCCAAAATAACGCATAAATGGTGCCGTATTCTTAGCTGCAGCACTACCGGTAGAAAGCACACTGCCATCGGCCAGAACAATATCTAAACCCAGCACGGTATCACCAACACTACCATGCTCACCTGAGCCAAGAAATACACTACCTTGCGATAAAGTCCCTCCCACAGTAGAGCGCAATCCAGATAGTGGACCCCAATAGGGGGTGCGGACGTTATGGGCGCTCAGCAATTCATTCAACGCCCCCCAACACATACCCACTTCCACGGTCACGTAACGATCTTCTAAATTGAGGGTCACTAATTTATTAAGCTTTGCGGTATCTATTACAACGCTATCTTGCCGTGTCGCCAATGTTACCAAGAAGCCATCGGTATAGCTCAAACCACCACCACGGGGGAGCACAGCTACATCCGCATCGACAAGAAGCCGCACCGCTAACTGCAGTTCGGTCACGGAATTTGGTGCCACCACAGCACTAATTGCTTCACCCTGTGCAAACACATCTTGTGAAAAAAAACATAACTCAGCCGCGTCATCAATTACGCTTTGCGGTTCTAGCGTTTCCCGTAACTGTATTAGCCATGCGGGTTGTACCGCAGTTGGTTCAATCTCTATTTTTTCCATGACAGCCATGATGTATTGCCTCCGGCACTAACGGTTATTTGTTCACTAGCTTGCATATTTAAGGCTGTTGCTAGCCGTCTGGAAAGCCTCGATAATTCGGCATCTTCAGAGCTTATTATAATTATTTTGCAACTTAAATCCCGACTGATTTTTACTACATCGGTAGCAAAAACTGTTTGCCATGATGATGTAAATTGTTGACCACAGCGCACCACTTCTAACACTTCTTGATGTACCCGTAACGGTGCAGGTGCCGCCACTACCCGTACTGCATTCGCATCTTGCGGCAGCCAAGGCCAAAACAGAAATTTCATGCGTACCCAATTCCACGCGGCTAATAAATGCGCTCCAGTGCTGTGCGGCGTCAAGTCAGGCAATAAGCTTAAAAACTGTTGCTGTTCAGTTTCATTGAGCACGATGGGCTGCATGAAAACAATGGATTCCACGGCGCTGCCTAAATGCTGTGCCAGCCTGCATCCTAACGCTGCGACACTTCCCTGCGTATGAATGTGAATATGTGAGCATTGCAAGTATTGCAATGCTTCTGCAATTGCAAAAACAAATGCATCATCAATACCAGCTTCAAACGTTCGGCTAGCGCCATGCGCCGGCAACTCCACAGCGATGCGCAACGAACCAAAGGGACTATCCACAGGGATTGCCGCTGCTGTACCAATTTCGTTTAAGTAAATATGAGTGGGCGCGTTAGCACCTGATACATCTGGCTGCAATAATATTAAACTAAGCGCACCGTACCGTGTATTGATAATACGGCGAGTTTTGGATTGTGCGCGGCTTACCGCTGCCTCAGTCGAAACCACAGTGGCGCTAGTAGCATGCTGGGCAAAAATAGCATCTGATTTTTCGATCAACACTGGTGCACCACCTGCGAACCGTTCTGCATGTACGCACGCAGGGAGATTGGCAAGCCGCTCCAGATGGGGCGCTAGCACGTCTTCCGCACGATATAAAATTGCAGCGGCTACGGTTAAGCGCGCGGCGGCGGTAGCATCGTCATACAAAAATGGTGCGCGATAGCCAGCGCGGTAGCCGTCGCCAGTATCTAAAATATCCAGAATATCAGCGTGCACCCGTGCTGTGCTTGGTGGCGGGTACTGCATACGCGCCGCTTGGGTGGGGGTGTTCCACGGAAAAAATAAATGCTGCTCGCGAAAACGGGCAAATAGCCAGAGCAAATGCCCACCATCCCATTGCGGCTCAAAGGGCGGCAAATAACCGTCAAGCAACTGTTGCCGCTCGGCGGTGTTAAACCGCGCATAGCCATCACACACCAGCGCAGCTACGTGTTGCGGATAATCAAGCGCTAAACGCATACCAATTACTGCGCCCGTATGCACACCATAAACCATCATTTTTTGCAGACCCAAAGCATCAATTACATTAGCCAATGCGGCTGCAAAATCAGGAATCGTGGGTTGTGCCATAGGCAGCGGATCGGACGCACCAAAGCCCGGCGTGTCGGGTGCAAACACTGCGTAGTTAGCGGCCAAGCGCGCAATCCACGCCAGCATGGTGCGCGATGTCTGTGGGCTTTGATGCAGCAATAAAATTGCCGGACCGGTACCAGCAAAACGCACCAATACGCGGCGACCCTGCACCTCAATATACTGCGTTTTTACAGCAGTCTTTACCTCGATTGTCGCCACGGCAAGCTTCCTTTAAATTTCCACATCGGCCAACAAGCACATAAGTAAAATCCAATTTGTCCGGACAACTTTTTAATATTAGCTGCTTTTTTGATTTTCAACAAGCGCCTAAAATTCATAACGCTGGGTATTTTTAACGTGATATTTTTATAACAGCTGTTTCGCATTGTCATGCCTAAGACAATAAAACCGTCGCTGTTGCGCGAATCCAACAAAACCGCGCTGCAAAAAATTTCGATGGCGAACTCGCTTGACTGTTAAAACCGTTGCGCCTAAATTCCTAATGACTCAAATTTGTCCGGACAAATTTCTCATTTGAGCCTTCTAACTTCATTGCGATTTAATATTTTGCCTTCTACGAAAGGGTTTTTAATGCGCACTCAATTTATGACATTGCCGACACCTGCCAAACGCCGCGCCAGTTTTTTAGCCGTTGCCTTAGCGCTTACCGCCCTGCAGACCGCGACTTATCACACCGCTACCTTCGCCCAAGCCAAAGCCGAAGAAACAACTGAAGCCAAAGGCAATGAAACGAAGCTCGAAAAAATTACCGTTACCGCCCAACGTCGTGAGCAAGAATTACAATCCGTACCCATTCCTGTTTCCACTTTCACGGCTCGCGATTTAGAACTTCGCAATATTACCAATACCTTAAAAGTGGGCGAATTTATCCCTAATATGGTGGCACAAAATAATACCGGCTTGGGCACGGCCAACGTCTACTTTATTCGGGCTCTTGGTAATACTGAGTCAATCGCCACCTTTGATCCTCCGGTGGGCACCTATGTAAATGACATTTATGTGAGCAGGCAAAACGCCAATAATTTCTCGTTTTTTGATGTGGAGCGCATCGAAGTATTACGCGGGCCACAGGGTACCTTGTTTGGTCGGAACACCACCGGTGGTGCGATGAACGTTATTTTGCGCAAACCGGGTAAGGCGCAACAGGGTTATATTGAAGTAGGTGGCGGCAGCTTTGGCAGCAAAACATCACGCGGCTCAGTTGATGTGCCGTTTAGCGACTCCTTCTTCACTAAGTTTTCCTACTATTACGTGAATGATCGCGGCTATGTTCGCAATGTCACCACCGGCCAACGCTTAAATGATCAGGATTCCCAAGGTTATCGCGGTGCTTTTCTATGGCGGATGCAAGACGGCTTGAGCTGGAATTTAGCCGCTGATGTAACAGAAGACAACGGCTTAAGCCTTTATAACGCAGATGACAACGGCACCCGCATTTCAAAATCTGGCTTGCGAAATGACGCCAGCGCTGGCGGCGTAGGTGCGACGGGTGCGCCACGTTTTTCGGGTGAGAAAAATAATTACGGCCAAGGAAACCGCGTTAAATCGAAGTCAGTTTCCTCCACGGTTAACTATTTATGGGGAGACACCTCCATTGATTTTATTACCGGCTGGCGCGATATGACGCAAAAATTCGCCATCGACTTTGGCAATACACCAGTATCAACAGGGGGCTTCACGATATTGAATGACGGCCGCCACAAGCAATTTACCCAAGAAGTAAAAGCAGCAGGCGATATTGGGCAGTTAAGCTATGTTGCTGGTGCGTTTTACATGGACGAAAAAAACAATACTGACCTTGGCGATTTGTTTAATTTGGCATTTTCTGGCGGCGCTAATGTGCCTTTAGTATTAGCGGATCGCGTGCTTAATAACACCACAAAATCTAAAGCGGTTTACGCTCAGGGTGACTTCAAAATCACTCCGCAATTTACCGCTACCTTGGGTGTACGTTATACCGATGACAAAAAAGAAGTTGGCTTTGTTGATAATCGTGCCGCCGCAGCGCCAGCGGCACAGCTCACCACGGCAAATATGCAAGCGGCCGGAATTCCCACTACCCTTAGTACCAAGTTAGCAACACCGCGCGCTGCCATCGCTTATCAAAGCAACCCCGATTTAATGCTATTTGCCTCAGCTACCCGTGGCTTTAAATCTGGTGGCTGGAACGCGCGTGGCACATCAGCCGCAGTACTCACACCTTTTGGCATCGAGAAGGTGTGGAGCTACGAAGCTGGCTGGCGCATGAGTTTAGCCAACAATACCGTACGCTTTAACGGCACCCTGTTCCGTTCTGACGTGAAAGATTTACAAACATCTTCAGCCTTTATTAGCCCTACTGGTGCGGTAAGCTTCATTATTCAAAATTTTGCGGGCTTGAAAAATCAAGGTATTGAATTAGAGCTTAATGCGCAACCGATGCGTGGCCTAAACACCTATGTAAACGTCGGTTTGCAGGATGCTAAATATGTGGATATTGCTCCGGCAATTTCTAATCAGCAAGCTGAATGCCGCGCCAGTATTGCCGCAAACGCCACAGCGCGGCCTCGATGCCTACAAGGTATTGTCAATGCAGCCGGTGAAATTTCTACACCTGTTCGCGCGCCTAAAGTGAGCATCAGCCCAGGCGTTTCTTACACCATGCCAACAGGATGGAGCAATGTACGGGTCACGGGAGCATTAAACCTCTCCTATCAAGGCCGTGCAGTGGCAGGAACAGCAGAAAACGCGTTTTCAGAGGCGCATACGGTAGTCAATGCATCCATCGGCTTATTAGGCGGTGACGTCTGGAAATTAACGGCAGATTGCTCAAATTGCTCAGATAAAAAATGGTTTACAGCAAGTTTAGCTGGCCTTAATTATTTGAATGACCCACGCCGGTACTCGATGAAGTTGCACTACACGTTTAAATAACATCATTCTAAAATAATGCCTGTGGCTTACCCGACCGTAGGTCGCAAGCCACAGGTATTTTAATTTTCGCCTCAAGCTACTAATAGCATTTCAACAATGTAGCACTCGCTGTTACCATCGCGTTATGTCCTGATTTTAGATACTCAATTTTCATACCACGCTCCCGTGCTGTTACAACACCGCTTTTAGAGCCATCTAAATTTGTTTCTGTGCATTTAATATAACGTTGGGCAATTTTTGCGTATGCGGCGGCATCTACCTTCACGTACTGCTGCCCCCACAGCACCAACCGTGCGCGAGCTTTTAAATCGCGCTTCTCGACGCGTTAATGCGCTTTAGCTAAGGCCTAGTTCCCGATTTTTATCGCTTGAATTTTTCATCACCGATCCTTATATAAGTTAGGCAGTTAGGAATGCCATCATTGCCGCCGCCCGTTTATCTAATAAGTCAGGCGGACAAGTTAGTGGCTCTACTGGGGGAAATTCCAGCACCGGATACTCTGGGCGCACAGCATTGCCATCTGCACTAATTAAAGCGGGCTGTTTTAAACTACGTAATGCTGATTCCACATCATCACGAAACGCCGCCCGAATCAGCGGGCGAAACGCCGCAGCTGATTTTAAACTTTCCATTGTTTTAGTGTGCAATGCCGTCGCGCTGGGTAATCCTGTTAGCCGGCGATGTTCGGCATCGCGTGCATACCAAGGGTAAAACAAATATTGGTCGCGACAGAGTAAAAATATATTGAGCAAATGATTGCCGTTAATATCCGGCACAAACGGTGGCGCATAGGCCTCCAGCAGCTCTTCCATTTGTTCGGGCTTGGGAATACCGATGCCGTCCAAAATCACCCGTCGCACCGTCACGTCGTTGCGATTACACAAAGCCAGCGCCACGCGCACGCCGGATAAGGTGCCGTAAACATCAATCCCTGTTGCTGTGGCAGGTACGTGCTCGCTAATACCTGCGGCAATAACGTCAGCATATTCCGCAATAGTTGGCTCTTGGGCGCTATTTAGGGCATCAGAATCGCCCATTCCGGGCAAATCAATAGCGTAGGAGAACTGTGTAAATTTTTCCTGCAAACGGCTCAACATCAAGGCGCTGCCGGGTGCCGCGTGCAGCATGATAAGTGGTGGCGCATTGGTCACGGTACCCACATTATGCTCACGCACGTGCAACTGGCCCGAAAACTGCGGTGTAGTGACATCCCAAAATCGTCTGGACATGGCGAACTTTCTATTGCTACATAAAGTGCCAATATAAATTGTCCGGACAAATTTGTCCAACAGATTCACGTCCTAAGACCTCTGCACAACTGAACTTTCAATCAAGATTGCTATCAAAATAGCGTTAACAGCAAAAGAGTAAAGTGCCATGCAAGAAAGCTTTGGAAATCTTGAACTGATTGCGCGAATCAACCGAGAAAGTGCGCTGATGAATGCCCACAGCCTTATTAAATGGGAAGCGCTACGCCCCCTGCTTAAAGGGCTCTACAAGCGCGAAAGCACACGCGCAGGGGGACAAGAACCCTTCGATGCCCTATTAATGTTCAAAGCCACATTGCTAGGACAGTGGCACAG
>JANMDR010000111.1:0-5530 GCA_031376425.1 Betaproteobacteria bacterium | reverse complement strand
ATGGAAAACGACGGGGGCGATGGCAAAGACCCACGCGAAGAACATCCCGGTGCGCATATGATGGGCGAGGCATTTTCGATAATGCAATTTAATGTGAGCGACTCTATTTGCGCACCGCGTAAAATCCCCAACGCGCTCAGTGTAATCGAACCGCTACGACCAACCGTTCCTAAAACTAGGCAGTTTCGCTTGCATATGGATGGCTTAAAGTGGCTGATCAACGGTAAGAATTACTTAGATGATATGCATGCAATTGCCTTCGTGGCGAAGCGAAATTCGATTGAATTATGGGATATCGTCAACGACACCAAAAGCATGCCACACCCTATTCACATCCACGGGTTTATGTTTCAGGTAGTACGCCGTAAGAAAAGCCCCCCACAGATTAAGCGCTTGGCAATTTTGCCTAATGGCTTATGCCCGCAGGATGCAGGGTGGATGGATACAGTGTTGGTTTGGCCGGGGGAAACAGTGCAAATTGCCGTAGACTTTAGACAACCATTTAAAGGCGACCAGCAATACATGATGCATTGCCATAATCTCGAACACGAAGATCAAGGGATGATGCTAAATTTTATTGTGCGTGGGTGAGATTGCTTACACCTTATATTAGCCGAAATCGCCAATGACCGATAACCCCAAAACCGCTGCGCTTGAAGGCATTACCCTAGCCATGATGGTCACGCATCTATCTGAAACCATCGGCTGGCAGGCCATGGCGCAGGTGGTGCCGGTGCGTTGCTTTACGCATGATCCCTCGGTGAAGTCGAGCCTTACGTTTTTGCGACGCACACCTTGGGCGCGAGCACGGGTAGAGCAGCTTTATTTGGAACAGATGAAGGCGTAAGCCTAAAGGCTAGCTAAATTTTAAAAGCAAGCACTGCACCAAACCCAATATCCCAAGATGCAACTACTGCGAGCGGTTTGTTTGCGGTCTTAAGATGTTCTGAATCATGGCAATTTGTACGGCGAAAAATTCTAATAGTCGGAGTGAGCCGATCGGCTTGCTTCGACTCTTGAAGCTGGTTTCAAGCGCAATTGGCGTGATGCTTATAGATTATTAATCATATAATCTACTCTTAACTATATGAGCCCTGTAGATGCCTTAAAATAGAGTATCTACAGGGACACTTAACGACGCTATCGTTGATTGAAGCGCAGGTTCAGCAAGACTTGCCGCCCTAGTTGGTTATAGCCGCGTGCCAACTCATAGGTTTTATCCGTTATATTATTGGCCGCAAGTTCAATCTGCCAATCGGCATTGATTGCATAGCGCACACCCGCATTAATCAAGCTATAACCGCCCATGCGCGAAGCAGCGGATTGCGTTGCTGAATCGTAGCGTTCACCGTTAAGTACCGCGTCTACCCGCCAATGCCATGCACCGACAGTTTGGCTGGCACCGAGAGCGCCAAAATTTTTGGCACGGCTACGCAAGCGCTTATCGGTATCGGCATTATTGGGCTGTTGCGCGGTGAATTGGGCGCGCCAATCAATACCCAAAATTCGGCTATCCACCGACACTTCCATACCATTGATGTGCGCACGTTGAATATTTTGCGGCACTGACGTTACAAAGTCAAAAGCAATTAAGTTTTCGATTTTATTATCAAAATAGGTAATATTGGTACGCCAATTTGTATCCGTCTTTCGCCAGCCAATTTCACTTGAACGCGATTTCTCAGGCTGCAGTTTCGGATTAGAGAAGCCGGGGAAATACAAATCATTAAATGAAGGCGCTCGAAAAGCTGAGCCAATACTGGCATAAATTAGCTGCGTTGGCTGCAACTGCCAGCCCACAGAAATGCCCCCAGTATTGCGCTTACCAAACTGCGCTTCACGATCACGGCGCAGATTTGCCTCAAGCGATAGGGCCGCGAATTTCCGTGTTGCACCAACAAAAAATGAATCGGTTTTACGGGTGTTAGACGTATAGGTCGTCGTGCTGGAAACCTGCTCTTCGCGGCGTTCTACGCCCAAGAGCAGGTTTGTCGCGGCCACGCGCACTTCATGGTGCCAACTCAAATTATCTTGACGTGTTTTAAACACGCCGGGGAAACCCGACGCGATGCGAATCTCGTCAGCTGTTTGCCCCAGATGCAAATGTGATTGCCAATTTTGTCCAAGTTGATTATTAAACTTCAAACTCAGCCCTGTTAAGGTTTGATTATTGGCTGTGGCCACATCACCTGCGCCACCATCAAAATTAGTCTTACTCCGCGATTGCCACGCATCAAATGCAAGCACGGCGGTTTGACCAAATCGATGTGATACCCCAATTTTTGCATTGGTATTTTCAGTGGGATCGCGATCAGGGTTAAACGTGAATGTGCCCGCTTGCGCATTCGTTGCCGAGGACGCATTGATACGTTGCGTGCCCGCCGCCAACGTAAATGATGTGCCATCAAAATTTTGGCTAACACCGGCATTCAAATTGCGCGTCGCAAAGCTACCGGCACCGATATTGGCGTAAACATGCGCTTGCTGGTTTGCATTGGCACTGGCGGCATTGCGCGTAAAAATTTGAATCACACCGCCAATGGCATCTGCCCCATAAAGCCCAGAACGCGGGCCTTTCACCACTTCGATACGCTCAATATTATCGAGCGATAAGGCTTCAAAGGCTGTGGCACCCGTGGTGGATGAGCCTAAGCGTTGCCCATCAACTAGCACCAGGGTATGGGTACTATTCGCACCGCGAATGAAGACGCTGGAGGGTTGCCCTGGCCCGCCGGTTGCGCGAATTTCAACACCCGCGCGACGCTGCAAAAGCTCAGCCAATGTTATGGCTGGTGCAGCATCAATATCCTCGCGCGAAATAACTGTGGCTTGCGCTAAGGTTTCGGCCAAAGGCTGCGCGAGCCTGGTAGCTGTGACTATGACGGGCGCAATTTGCTCCGTAGCACTTGATTGCGCAATGGCGGGGATAGCAACGATTGCGCTAATGCTTATAAAGAGTGTTTTAAGATTTAAAAATAGTTTAGGGTTTGCGTTTAGTTGGGTTTCCATGATTTTCAAAGGTTGATCGCAAGCGTCCCCGCAAGCGACAAATTCAATGCCTACATTGCTTTCGCGACGCAGGCGCAGTATCCATTGCGTAGATCGCGCAATGGACAACGCTAGGCCGGTATCCGGACTGATGGTTAGGCGCTCCAAATTTCGGAACGCCAGCGCGACTTCCTTCCCAAGTTAACTTCAAGTTAAATGCTGCATTTAACTTCGCATTTGACTTCGCATTTGACTTCTAACTCAGTGGAACAACAGCAGCGCATTACCAATCACCGTTGCGGGGGCAGTACACGATTTCGCTAAAATTCAGCTTCACGCGTTTCCCGTTTAACGCCGCCTTTTTAAGAGCGGACGCACCTTGCATGCTCAGAGTTTAACAGTCAGACCCGTGTTTTTCGTAATCAAACGCGTTAAATACTGCGCTGCAACATATTTAACCCTTAAAAACCACCTTTAACGCTATAATCAACAGGTTTTGCTACCACTATGTTTCCTCGCTCGGTAGCTATTTTAAAAAAGGCTGTTTGATGTCATTCGCATCACTAAATTTGGTCCCTGAACTATTGCGTGCCGTTGAGGCACAAGGTTATACCGAACCCACCCCCATTCAGGCTGCGGCCATCCCGTTGATTATTTCCCGTCGCGACATTATGGGCTGCGCCCAAACCGGCACCGGCAAAACCGCTAGCTTCACCCTGCCCATGCTCCATTTACTAGCGCCGCATGCCACCAATAACCCCTCCCCCGCACGCCATCCCGTGCGCGCTTTGGTACTCACCCCAACGCGTGAGCTAGCAGCACAGGTGGAAGAATCGGTGCGCACTTACGCTAAGTTTTTGCCGCTACGCATCGCCGTTGTATACGGTGGCATTGATATCAAACCACAAATTAAAGCCCTGCAAGCCGGTGTGGAGATTGTGGTAGCAACGCCGGGTCGCCTGCTCGATCACTTGCAGCAAAAAAGTATTAATCTTTCGCAAGTGCAAATGCTGGTGCTCGATGAAGCTGACCGCATGCTCGATATGGGCTTTTTGCCAGATATCAAATCGATCATCGCCACCCTGCCGCCGGTACGCCAAAACTTGATGTTCTCGGCTACCTTTTCTGAAGACATTAAGCGTTTAGCCGACCAATTTATGCGCTCACCCGAAATGGTGGAAGTAGCTAGGGCCAATTCTGCGGCTGAACTGGTTACGCATCAAGTTTATGAGGTGCCTGCGGCTGAAAAACACGCCCTGCTCGCGCATTTAGTTAAAACCCGCGATATGCAACAAGTACTCATTTTTACTCGCCGTAAAATTGATGCCGATAAACTTGCACGCCAGCTGGTGCGCGATGGCCTAAGTGCTACCGCTATTCATAGCGACCGCAGCCAGTCAGAACGCACCCAAGCACTTGAAGACTTTAAATCCGGCAAATGTAAGCTCATGGTAGCAACCGAAGTAGCCGCCCGTGGATTGGATATTGACCAACTACCCTTTGTAATCAATTTTGAGTTACCGCATACACCCGAAGATTACGTTCACCGCATTGGCCGCACTGGCCGCGCTGGTAGCCCCGGCGAAGCGATTTCGCTGGTAAGCCCTGACGAATACGGCTTCCTAGCCGATATTGAAAAATTGCTCAAGCGCAAAATTACCCGCTTAGAAACACCAGCATTGCCGAGCAGCGGTAGAACCAGCAAAAGCAGCGAAAGCCGTGCAGAAAAGCCCAGCACTTCACGTGGCCGTGGTAGCCGCAGTAGTGATAGCAGCACTGCCGACACCGAAAGCAAGCGCCCAAGTGCACCACCCATTTCTGAAGAAGAACGTCGCGAAAAATACGATGCCTCGCGCATCCGCGAAGCCAAATCCCAAGGCCGGCGTAAGCGCGGTGACACGGATAGCACTCCAATTTCAAACCACAAAACCGTACGCCCGCACGCGGGGCCGGCGTTTGATTTTAATAAGCCCTATGAATCCATTAGCGCGGCTAACAGTAGCGAAAAAGCGAGTGACGTCGCCGTTGCCACGCGCCCCGGCACCGTGAAAACGGCGCGACGCATTGGTGCGCTATTGGGCGGCGTTAAAAAATCGGCTTAAATTATTACTGTAACGATTATCTGCTACGTAATGAAAAATGTGCTGGTCAAACAATCGGAAAAACATGAAACTCACTCTCGCTAAAACCGTCAGCACTGCAACCGCCATCATCCTTAGTTTAGCCTGTGCCACTGCTGCCAACGCCGCGGCCGCCCTCATGCCGGGAGACAAAGCACCGGACAATTTGGGCATCAGCCGCGATGGCAATCCCATAAAAGTGAGCGACTTCAAAGGTGCGGTGGTGGTTGCATCATTCTGGGCTTCATGGTGTGGTCCATGCAAAAAAGAACTACCCGTTTTAGAAGCGCTGCAGCAGCGCTTAGCGCCGGAACTGCTGCGAGTAGTCACCGTCAATATCGAAGAGCGCGATGAATTTCAGACAGGGAGATTCCAGCGAAAAACTAAGCAACATTTTATTGTTAGAAGCTAGGATAACTCGA
>JANMDR010000102.1:0-5290 GCA_031376425.1 Betaproteobacteria bacterium | reverse complement strand
AATCGGGGCGGCCATCGGTTAGCAGGGCAATCACCACAAAATTATTAAAGTTAAACGCGAACACGGTAATCAATAATGGGGTGAGCGGCTTGATGATGAGAGGCGCAGTAATTTTTACAAAATTAGTCCAAGGCGATGCGCCAGATACGGCGGATGCTTCGTATAAATCCGAGGGGATGGCTTTAATTAAACCGCTACAAATAATCATGATGTAGGGGTAGCCAAGCCATGTATTAACAATCAAAATCATTATTTTAGCGAGTAGTGGATCCGCAAACCACGCCGGTTTCGAGCCAAACAGAGCATTGAAAATAACGTTGATTTCGCCGAAGTTTTGGTTAAACAATCCTTTGAAAACCAAAATAGAAATAAACGCAGGCACGGCATAGGGTAAGAACAATAAGGTGCGATACAGCCCCTTAAATTGCAGCGCTTCCCAGTTAAGTAATACTGCTAAGGGCATGCCCACGGCCACAGTAAATAACACGGTTAAGCCGGAGAACATCACCGTCCACAAAAATATGGAAAAGAACGGACCACGAAAATCAGGATCGGTCACCATGCGCATATAGTTGGCAAAGCCCACCCCTACTTTAAAGCCCGGTTGCAAGGCTTCCCCTTTGGCATTTTCAAAATAGCCAGTTTCCATATTGGGCTTGTAAGTAGCGCCGGTTTCAAGCTGCGTTAGGGTGCCGTCTGCGGCTTGTTGCCACACCGGTTTCATCGGCGCAAATTCACGCACACCAGCGTAGTTGAGTGCGGTTTTATCTGGCGCGATTAAGGTGAGCTTTTGCAATGCCGTGCGGCGCTCAATCACTTCATTAAGGGGCAGGGCAGCGGTTGGGGTGTAGCCGCTTTGATCTAGCATCGTCATCTGCGGTTTGGTTTCGACGCTGATATTTAAATTGGCATCCAGCTTTGGTGATATCAGCGTCGGTAGTGGCGGTGCGCCGTCAAGTGCCTCAGCTTGCTTGAGTATGACGCGCAAACCATCACCATCACGATGCAATGAGAAGCCCATGGTGCGTGCTTCTTCAGGCCACCCTTGCTCTAGCAAATAACTAGTAGCGCGATCTTTACTAAGCAAATGCGCGGACGAATAATTGGTAAAACCAATTTGTGCCGTGAACAGCATCGGGAAGGCCACAAATACCGCCATGCTCGCCAAACCGGGAAATAAATAGCGATAAGCAAAGGCGATATCGGAAAGATAAACAAAAAATCCCGCGCCCGCTAATACTAAAATGCCGAGCGCCCACAGGGGCTGACCAGCGGCGTACACACTAAAAATTAAATATAAAATGCTTAAAGCGAGTGCACCTACAAACGGCCACTTAAGCATGGCCAGTAAGCCGCTGGCGGGTTTGGCAATTTGCGGCTGGGTTGAAGTTATTGCATTCATGTTTTGCTCATTTAGTTTGCCCCAGATTACTTGGTAGCCATGCGTGCGGCGGCGTTATTCATCGCGTCTTTGGGTGATTGCAAGCCATTGGTAATAGCTTCTAGCGCCGCATCTACAGCAGGCCAAAACTTACCCATTTCCGGAATGTTTGGCACTGGCTCACCGCGTCTTGCGTTTTCCATCGTGGCACGAATATTCGGGTCGCTTGATAGTTGCGTATAGAACGCTTTATTTGCCGGTACGCCCAGTGCTACGTCATCATTGATGAGCTTTAAGCCTTCAGGGCGCAGCACATAGTTTTCTAAGAACTCGCGGGAAATATCCTTCATTTTGCTCGGCGCGGCAATCATACAACCCAGCACCCCTACAAACGGTTTGGATACCTTTCCGGCGACGGCATCGGCGGAAGGAATAGGCGCTACGCCAAAATCAATTTTACTTTTTTTCGCGTTGTCCCACGCCCACGGTCCCGAAATCATCATGGCAATTTCACCGCGTGCAAACGCGCTTTCCATATTAGCGTAACGCGCACCACGGGGCATTTGGCCTTTATCTATAAGGCTCTTCAGCACTTCGGCAGCGCTAATAGCGCCTTCATCATTGACGCCAACTTTGCTGGGGTCAAGGTCACCATTGGCATCGCGGGCAAACACATAACCACCGGGGCCGGCGAGCATGGGCCAAGTGAAGAAGGATTTATTGAAGTCCCACAAAATGGCTTTTTTACCTTGCGCCATCATGGCAGCATCAATTTTTACGACGTCAGCAAAGGTTTCTGGCGGCGTTGGCACTAGCGCTTTGTTGTAGATCAGGCCATTGGCTTCGATAGATACCGGATAACCCCAAGTTTTGCCTTTGTAGGTAAAGGCTTTCCAAGCGGATTCTTCAATCTCATCGCGAAATTTTTTGCTTGGGCGAATTGGCACGACTAGGCCAGCCTTGGCCCATTCGCCTAAACGATCATGGGGCCAACAAAAAATATCCGGGCCTTTACCAGCAGCGGTACTTTGTTGAAATTTATCGGTAGCCCCTTCGGGGTGCTGTACCACCACATTGATGCCTGACACTTTGGCAAAAGCATCGCCAATTTTTTGCAGACCGTTATAGCCTTTATCGCTATTGATCCAAACCATCAGACGCAAAGGGTTGGCAGATTTTTCGTTCGCGAATGCGTTAGGCGTAACGTAGATGCACGCGCTTGCTACGGTAAGCGCAATCGCTAGGGCAGGATTGCGCCGCATTATGCCGCCGCTTGCGTGGGTTGTAACTGCGGTGCCAAGACTTGAGCTGTACGCTTGGCGGCGTGACCAGTCGCATCGAATAAGTAAGTAGCCGTAGCCGGAATGCCTAAGCGAATGGTGTCACCTGATTGAATACGGGTGCGGCCATCAAATAAGCACGATACATCTTCAGACCCTGGAAACTCGCAATAAGCTTGGGTGGAACTGCCGAGCGATTCTACAAAGGTAACAGTACTATTTACATAGCTCAAATTGCTGTTTTCAATAGCGTCTCTTGCGGCGATTTGAAAATGCTCTGGCCGCACACCCAAGGTCACCTTATCGCCTGCCTTGATACTAGGTAGTGATGTGCCTTCTAGTGCACAGCGTACCGTTGCACCGTCTTTTAGCTTTACGGTGGCCTCGGTAGCGCTGGCAGACAATAATTCGGCTTCGATAAAGTTCATCCGTGGCGAGCCGATAAAGCCTGCAACAAATAAATTATCTGGGTGCTCGTAAAGGTCTAGGGGCGCGCCTACTTGCTCAATTTTTCCAGCGGAGAGTACCACAATACGATCAGCTAAGGTCATGGCCTCAACTTGGTCATGGGTGACATAAATCATCGTGGTTTTAAGCTCTTTATGCAGCTTAGCGAATTCATAGCGCATGCGCACCCGCAGGGCGGCATCAAGATTGGATAGCGGTTCATCAAATAAAAATACATCCGGCTTGCGCACAATGGCACGGCCAATGGCAACGCGCTGGCGCTGGCCGCCGGATAGATCTTTTGGTTTGCGGTCGAGCAGATGATCGATATTTAAGATTTTCGCCGCCTGTTGCACTAGGCGATCAATTTCTGGCTTGGGCACATTCGCAAGCTTCAGGCCAAAGGCCATATTGTCGTACAAGTTCATGTGCGGATATAAGGCGTAGGACTGAAACACCATGGCAATGCCGCGCTGGGCGGGGGGCACCTCATTGACGACTCTGCCGCCGATGCTTAAAGTACCACCAGTGATTTCTTCTAGACCGGCAATCATGCGCAGCAAGGTTGATTTGCCACAGCCCGATGGGCCGACAAACACCATAAACTCGCCATCCTGTACTTCTAAATTGATGTCGCGCAATACATGTACGTCACCAAAAGACTTTTGGCCGCCTACTAGTCGAACGTCCGCCATAACTTCTCCTCGAATTCTGTATTTGCCGACCCTTAACTTAACGTAAGTTTGTCAGTCATTCTTTTGATTTATGTTTGAAATTACGCTAAACCGTAGTAAATATACACGCGCAAAAGCAGTGCTGCAATCGGCTGGTGGTCGCTTTGCGAGAGTTAGGCCTTAAAACGATGGTTTAGATGAATTTTTCAATGATAGTGTAGCAAAACTACAACATGTGCAGTAAGTATTTATTAGGAGGGTGCAAATTTTCGCCATTTTCTAGGAAATCTGCCTAACTACCAGAGCAGTTGCCGCGAATAAGTTATTTATTCTTTAGGCTAGCAGCACGCTTTGCGCGAAATCAAAGCGCTTTCTTGTAGTTTTGCTAAAGCACTGAGCCTGTTATTTGCGGTGTTTTCTGTAGATTATGCGATTTTTACCGTGAACCTTGACGCTACAGCGCCAAGTTGTACTATAATCAAATCGTGATAATGTAGTAAAACTACAGTTTAGCTTATGGCTTACGACTGGCGGGAGTGCCTGAAAAGGTGCCAACGCATGTTAGGGATGCGGTGCAATCTGCGGCATCTCATGTTTCACTAAATAAGGGTAATCATAATGACGAATTCGACCACCACTCCAGCACGTGGAACAAAAACCGAGCGCGACGATGCGATGCATAAAAATTTTGTGCAAGCTTTTGTGCGCGAACTGGGTCAATCTAGCGATGGCGTAAATAGCGAATCATGTATGCGTGCCGCCGCTGCTGCCTGCCGCGATGCCTTGGCGCAACGCTGGACCACCACCCAAGCGCAAGATGCCAGCCTAAAGCGCTCCGAAGCCGTGCGCCGCGTGCATTATTTATCAATGGAATTTTTAATGGGCCGTGCCTTAGGCAATGCGCTCGCCGCCGTTGGTTTGGAAACCAATGTGCGCGAGCAATTGGCAAAAGTGGGGCAGCAATTGCCAGATATTTTAGAGCGTGAAAACGATGCTGCGTTAGGCAACGGTGGCTTAGGCCGTTTGGCGGCATGCTTTTTAGATTCTTTCGCAGAATTGGGCTTGCCGTCGTTTGGTTATGGCCTGCGTTATCAATACGGTATGTTTGCGCAGCAGATTCAACAAGGCCGTCAAGTTGAAGAGCCGGATGATTGGATGCGCAATGGCAATCCTTGGGAAGTACCACGTCCGGAACTCCAATATATGGTTGGCTTTGGGGGACGTGTTCGGGCGGAAAGTGGTGGCAGACGCTGGGTTCCAGCCGAACGCCTAATAGCGAAGGCCTATGATTTTATTGTGCCAGCACATCATAGCGAACGTGTTTCCACGCTGCGCCAATGGCACGCCAGTGCTGAAGGCACGATAGATTTCACCGCATTTTGTCGCGGTGATTATGCCGTGGCCGCCGCGCATCGAGTGGCTGCAGATAGCCTAAATTGGGTGCTTTACCCCGATGACAGCACCGCCGCTGGCCGCGAGTTGCGCTTAAAGCAAGAAGCGTTTTTAGT
>JANMDR010000313.1:0-19475 GCA_031376425.1 Betaproteobacteria bacterium | reverse complement strand
CACAAAGGCAGAAGTTATCTTGCTGGGCACCGCAGTTACAGATCAATGGCTGGTGTTAGGGCAAACGACTGAAACGCTCGACAATAAATTATTCGAGCGGCGGGTGTGGCTGCAAGGATTACGCACGGGGCAGCGTGCGCTTTTGCTGGATCATACCTACGGTGGCACTGGCTTCGAACAAGCTTGGCAAAACCATATAGCTGCTGAGGGGCAGCTTATTTTTTATCCGGGTGCTGCAAAGTATAGAGCGCTGGCAGGCGAATTTTCTGCATTTACTGCTTCTAAACAATTTTTAAATCCGACCAACACCACTACAGAATGGCAGACTATTTCGCAACGGCTGGCTGCCTGCGTCTGGCTAGCTCCGCATCCGCTCGTGTTCACGCATGCGCAGCTAGCGCGCCATTTAGAAACCACTGTACTAAAAATAGATAATACGACAGTACCAGTAGCCATTAGCGAAACCGATGTTTGGCAATTATTGGCGCTAACAGGTGGTAGCCCAGCGCAATTTATGGGCGAATGGGATGGCAATACGCTGCTCATTTTAGCCGTACGTAGTGCCGAGGGTGATTGGCAGAAAGGGGTGGATTAATGGCCGCATTTACGTCACATCCAGAACCGCACCTAGCATCAATATTGCCCGTAGCACTTATTGGCACTGCGCGACAAGCGCCGCCAACTATCGTTTTTGCGGACGCTGTTGAAGCACCCATAAATAAATTGCTTAGCGATATTGCCGCCACCAGCCCCAATGCCTCGCAACGGCTATTACGCACCGCCGCCGTGCTAAATATATGCGCTGCATCCGGTGTGCAAGCGCAAGCGTCTAACGCCGCAGGCAATGAAGCTGCGCTCGACGCCAACCCCAGATTAAGCAACGCGACTGCCGTCACCAAACTGGCATGGGCTTTAGCCGATGCCCCCTTGCATCTTAAACAGCAGCTCTTACAAACGCTAGCCGCTAAGCAACTGTGCTTACCGATTCGATTATTGCCCTTAGCGCTTGAACAAGCGCGTCGCCAAAGCGTGTTGCGTAGTGCAGTATTACCGGTATTGGGCACGCGCGGTACATGGCTAGCAGGGCAAAACAGTGCATGGCAATTTGCGGCAAATACTGCTGACCATAGCACCGCAGAAGAAGCACAGGCAAATGATGAAAAATGGGCGACGGCCAGCATTGAACAACGGTGCTTACTCATTAAACAACAGTGGCAAATTAACCCAGCAGCTGCGCGTGCCACGTTAGCAGAAAATTTAAATGAGTTACCGGCACGTGAGCGCTACGAATTAATCGATGCCTCTAGCGCGTATTTCAATGACACAGATGCGCCTATGCTAGAAATTTTACTGCGCGACCGTAGCAAAGATGTTCGTCAAAAAAGTCTAAACAGCCTATTGCGATTACCCAATAGCGACCACGCCGCCCGAGCTAGTGCACGCATAGCGGCATTGCTCAAACACGAACGTGCGCTACTGCTAAAGCACTGGGTAATTGCCGCACCTACTGTAGCTGATCCCGCATGGGTTAGCGATGCTATTGAACCTACCCGACCCAAGCAAGAGGACTTAGGTGAACGCGCTTGGTGGCTGTATCAACTCGTCCGCCAGGTACCGCTCACATGGTGGCAAGCCCACACCGGACAATCAGCGGAACAATTACTTAAATGGGCAGCAGCGAGCGATTGGGCGGATGCCATCATTCGCGGCTGGCGCGATGTGCTTTATACCTGCGGCAACCCAGAGTGGTGTAGTGCCTTTTTAAACAATTGGCCTAAACAAATGCGCCAAGAAAATACGGCGCATGTAGTTGCCTTACTGCCACTAGCGCTCCGCGAACCCTATTGGCAGGCTGATCTACAGGCCAATATCAGTACACCCACGGCACTGGCAAATTTAACGGCACACATCACCACGGCCTGCGCGGCGGGTGAAACCTTATCCTTGCCGCTATCGAATAAATTTGTGCAGGCGGTGCTCGATTTAGTAGCAGGTACGGCACTGCGCGATGACTATTCACTGCGCACGGCGCTGCCGGAATTATGCTGTGTATTACACGTGCAAAGTTTGCCGCATTTAAGTAATTTCCCGCGCCAAGCCGATGAAACCCAATCGCTTGCAGATGCGCTACACACCACACAACAGGTAATTGAAACGCGTATTCTTTTTCAGCAATTATTTTCTATTTAACTAGAGAAAAGCTATGACCAAAACCAGTGCTACCAGTGCAACCAATCCCATCACCAACACCGCCCCAGTTTTACGTGCCCATGCTGAACAACATTTTGCGGAGGAGCTTGCCGTAATCGCCAAGCAAGATACCCGCGAGCGGCCCACTAATTGGCTGCTTTCGCCTTGGGCTGTGGTCACCTATTTAATGGGTGGCAAGCTAGAAAATGGCTTTGAAGTGAGCGCTAAATATATTGGCAATCGGCGCTTAATGGAAATTGCCGTAGCCACCCTTGCTACTGATCGGGCACTATTGCTTTATGGTGTGCCGGGGACGGCAAAGTCATGGGTTTCCGAACATTTAGCGGCGGCGGTAAGCGGTAATTCAACACTGTTAATCCAAGGCACGGCGGGAACGAGCGAAGAGCAACTGCGCTATGGCTGGAACTATGCGCAACTACTGGCTAACGGCCCGTCAGAAGCGGCGCTGGTACCCAGTCCGATGGTACACGCCATGCGCCAAGGCAAAGTGGCGCGTATTGAGGAACTCACCCGCATTCCGGCAGACGTGCAAGATTCATTGATTACCGTGCTCTCAGAAAAAATGCTCCCCATACCCGAGCTAGGTAGCGAGGTGCAAGCTGTGAGTGGCTTTAGCGTGATTGCCACCGCCAATAATCGCGATAAGGGCGTGAATGAATTATCAGCCGCGCTGAAGCGTCGCTTCAATACTGTGGTGCTCCCCGTACCGGCCACGGAAGAAGAGGAGATTACGATTGTGACGAAGCGCGTCGCGGAAATGGGTCGCGCCTTGGCACTTCCTGCCGAACCGCCTGCGTTGAAGGAAATTCGCCGCTTGGTGCAAATATTTAGGGAGCTTCGCAGCGGCAAAAGTGAAGACGGCAAAATGCAAATTAAATCGCCATCGTCAAGTTTATCCACTGCCGAAGCCATCTCGGTTATCACTAGTGGCATGGCACTGGCAGGCCATTTTGGCGATGGTATTTTGCGCTCACACGATTTAGCATCTGGGCTATTGGGCGCGATTGTAAAAGACCCCGTGCAAGACACGATAGTGTGGAAAGAGTATTTAGAAACAGTGGTAAAAGAGCGCGATGATTGGAAAGATTTATATCGCGCTTGTCGCGAAATGATTTAATTTGGCATGAGCAAACCCTATTACTTTGGTATTCGCCATCACGGGCCCGGCAGTGCCCGTAGTGTGGTGCGCGCCTTCACCGCACTTAAACCGGATTACGTACTCATCGAAGGACCACCAGAAGCGGATGCGCTGCTGCATCTAGCCACCCATACAGAGATGCAACCGCCGGTGGCATTGCTAGGCTATGGCACTGATGATGCTTCACTAGCTGTGTATTACCCCTTTGCGGTGTTCTCCCCTGAGTGGCAAGCGATTCAATGGGCACTTGCCAATACAATACCAGTGCGGTTTATTGATTTGCCATTGAGCCATAGTATGGCAATAGAAAAAGCAAAAATCGAAGAAAAAATCGAAAGCACCTTAGCGGCGGATGAAACCGAAAGCGATGAAGACATTGCGCCACCGTCCGATAATCCAGAAGTGGATACCGGTCTAAATCAAGACCCGCTTAATTGGTTGGCGCAAGCCGCTGGGCATAGCGATGGTGAATCCTGGTGGAATCAAATGGTTGAGGAGCGCGGTGATGGCGAACAGCTGTTCATCGCTATTGCCGAAGCGATGCAAAATGTACGTGCGGATCTTGGTGGTGAACGACATAACCAAGCCGACATCGATAGAGAGAATTTACGCGAAGCGCATATGCGCCAATGCGTGCGCGAGGCCGTAAAACAAGGGTTTACACGCATTGCTGTGGTGTGTGGCGCATGGCACACACCTGCATTAGATGATGCAGCAGCCACTGCCAAAGCGGATGCGGCTTTGCTAAAAGGCCTACCGAAAATTAAGGTGCAATGCACTTGGGTGCCGTGGACATATCGCCACTTAACCCGTGCCAGTGGCTATGGTGCGGGCATACGGGCACCGGGCTGGTACGAACATGTGTGGCACAGTACTGGTGATGTTGGTGGCAGTGTGAGTGGCAGTGAAGTAAGCGCCAATAAAATTAGCGCCAATGAAACCAATACCCATAACCGTACCGTAGGCTGGTTGGCACGAGTTGCACGCTTAATGCGGGAGCGTGATTTAGATTGTTCTTCGGCACACATTATTGAAGCCGCCCGATTAGCCGATAGCTTGGCCGCCATGCGCGAACGCGCTATGCCAGGTGTTGATGAACTGCGCGAAGCCTGCCGTACCGTGCTCACCATGGGCGATGATGCTGCACTACAGTTTATTGATGATGCCTTGATGGTGGGTGATCGCTTAGGCACCGTACCGGCGGACGTGCCGACTGTGCCACTGCAGCGGGATGTTGAAGCACAACAAAAACGCTTGCGTTTAAAGCCTGAAGCCGCACAGCGCACGCTTGATCTTGATCTGCGCCAAGCTAATGATCTGGAACGCAGCCATTTACTGCATCGCTTAAACATACTCAATATTGACTGGGGCGTGGTTACACGCACTGGCCGCACCAGCAAATCCAGTAGCGGCACATTCCATGAAGTTTGGACATTGCAGTGGGAACCCGCATTTTTGCTGCAACTTATTGAAGCCAGCGTGTGGGGTCAAACCTTGGAGTACGCCGCGTGCGGCAAAGCCAATGATATTGCACTTAAGGCAGGGCATTTAAAAGCGCTTTCCATATTGTTAGATCAAGTGCTATTAGCCGATCTACCCACTGCAGTAAATGCGGTGACCCAAGCCATACAACAGCGTGCTGCCCTCACCGGCGATATTATCGAAATGCTGGCCGCCCTACCGCCATTAGCCAATGTATTTCGTTACGGCAGCGTCAGAAAAACTGAATCGAGCACGGTAGCCAGCGTGCTTGATAGCTTAATTACTCGCGCTGCGATTGGCTTAGCGCTTGCTTGCCAAAGCATGGACGATGATGCCGCCGCCAATATGCGTCAGCACATCTTGGCAGCAGATAGCGCCATAAAATTGCGCGACAATGCCGATAAAACTAATGCATGGCAAACCGCGCTCAAACAAATTGCCGCCAGCAGCAGCGCTCATGAATTGCTGCAAGGGCTAGCTTGTAGATCATTATTAGATTCAGCCATCTGGACCAGCGACGATGCGGCGGTGTGCTTAAGTCTGCATTTATCTCCGGGAAGCGACGCGAAGAAATCCGCTGATTGGCTGGATGGGTTTATCAATCGCAACGCCGTGGTGCTATTGCACGACGATAAAATCTGGACGCTCATCAATAATTGGTTAACGGGCTTAAATCAAGAACATTTTATTCGCGCACTCCCGCTAATTAGGCGCACCTTCGGCGTCTATTCCAAAGGCGAACGGCGTGATTTAAGTCAACGCGCGAGCCGCAATACTGCTGGCGCAATCATTACCGATACCAGCAAAACCTCCGCTTGGGATAGTGAGCGCGCTGCCCTTCCCGTGTCATTATTACGCCAACTATTGGGTTTGTCACCATGACTACCACCTCATTAAGCAATGCCGAACGCTTACAACGCTGGAGGCTGGTATTGGGCAGCGAAGCCAATGAAAGTTGCGGACAGTTATCTGGCAACTTCATTGAAATGGATCAAGCCTTGGCCGCTTTGTATGATAACGATGGCAGTGGCAAATTAGGTAGCACTGATCGTCAAGCGGGGCGAGGGGCATCTGCACCCAGCGTAGCGCGATGGTTGGGGGATATCCGCAAATATTTTCCGAGCCAAGTTGTGCAGGTGATGCAGCGCGACGCCTTAGAGCGCTTAAATATGCGCGAAATGTTGCTGCAACCAGAAATGCTTGAAAGCGTGCAGCCGGATGTGCATTTGGTGGCAAATTTAATCTCACTATCGCAAGTGATACCGGCCAAAACTAAAAACACTGCACGCATGGTGGTGCAGCGCGTAGTCGATGAGCTAACAAAAAAACTTGATGAACCCATGCGTTCAGCCATCTCAGGCGCACTCAATCGGAGCGTCCGTAATCGCCGACCACGTTTGGCGGAAATCGATTGGAACCGCACTATCCGCGCCAATCTTAAGCATTGGCAACCCGAATATCGCACGGTGATTCCAGAGCGTTTAGTTGGCTATGGCCGCAAAGCTCGCCGCCCGCAACGCGAGGTGGTATTGTGTATTGATCAAAGCGGCTCCATGGCGCATTCGGTAGTATATTCCAGCATCTTTGGCGCAGTAATGGCGTCGCTACCAGCCGTGGCTACCAAGCTCGTGGTGTTTGATACTGCGGTGGTTGATCTGACCGAAAAGCTAGATGACCCAGTAGAGCTGCTATTCGGCGTACAACTCGGCGGCGGCACCGACATTAACGCCGCAGTGGGCTACTGCCAAAGCCTGATGCGCGAACCACGTAATACCATTTTCGTATTAATTTCCGATTTATATGAAGGTGGCGTCGAAGCGAATTTGCTGCGCCGCGCAGCACAATTAGTAGAATCAGGCGTGCAATTTATTACCTTGTTAGCGCTAAGCGATGAAGGTGCGCCCAGCTACGACCGTGCCCTCGCCGCAAAACTCGCTGCCCTCGGTGTGCCCAGCTTCGCCTGCACCCCAGATGCCTTCCCCGGATTAATGGCAGCAGCAATACGCCGCGATGATGTTTCTGCTTGGGCAGCAAGCCAAGGCATGGTGAGTGTTCGCTAAGCGCTCAATAAGCGTTCAATAAGCGCACGGGTAAGCAATTGCAAAGAGCCACTTCAATCCTATTTTGCCGCCACCAAGGCCAACTTTGTTTTTGCCACATCCACAAACGGTCCCAGCTCATACACGTTGCGATAACCGTAATTGTAAAGCGCGGTAAAGGTAGATAAATTCAGCGATGCGGAAGGCAGCTTAGTGGGGAAAGCCTTTGGCGCATTGGCAAAATTATTGTTGCAATAAATTAATACCCGCGTGGTTTTATTTGGAATAACTTGCGCCAAACTTTCGGCCGTAATATCAGAAAAATTTAAATTGATAGCGCCTGCAATGTGCAACTCATCAAATTTTTTAGCACTCCGCGCATCCAACACAATTGTGTCAGGCGCGGCACTCATAGCCAAAAACTCAGCCTCCGAAAGCCGCCGTTCCTCACGATAATCCAACGCCTGCTGCGTAACCGCCAAAAACGCCTTAGCGTTGATTTGCGGGTTAGCAGGTAACGCCGCAGACAGCGATGAAGCCGCAATGCTCACCTGCGACACCATGAAACCAGCCATAAACAGAACCTGTGTGGCAAGGGAAGCCAACAAAAGAGTTTTAGGTATTTGCATAAGGAACCTCAAGAGATTGAAATTAACCGCCATTTCACTTTGGCGCGAAATAGCGGAAATGGTTCAAAACTGCTTACAATTGGACGATTTCGTTTGAAAGTGGCGCGATTAGGTTCACTTTTAAGCTAATCGCGCCATAATCGCGCCAAAACAATGGCGCAATTACGCTAATCGCGCCATAATCGCGCCAACTAGCATCCAATAATCACTGGGAGTCGCGCCATGACCATCAACGCCGTAGCCAAAACGATACATGAAGCCACAAGTGGCATGACCCTAGCCCAATTGCATGCACTGCATGAACAGGTATCGCGTCGCACCTTGCAGCGCTGGTTAGCCGACCTAACTGCTGCAAAAATTATTCAACCTATTGGTGAAGGCCGAACGCGGCACTACATCAAAGGCACGATGACCGTAGATACCAGCACGCAACCAAAACTGTCGATTCCATTTGAACAAGAACCCGTGGGCTTTCGCGTTTCAATTGATAGTCAAGACATTGTGCACTATTTGGCGCAGCCAATGAGCGCCCGAAAACCAGTTGGCTATCAGCGCGACTTTATTGAAAGCTACATCCCCAACAGCACCTACTATTTATCCGCCTCGCTCCGCCGCCAAATGCGCTCAATAGGCAGTACGGACCAAGCTAATGCACCAGCAGGAACATACAGCCGCGCGATTCTAAACCGGTTGCTCATTGATCTTTCATGGGCATCTAGCCACTTAGAGGGCAACACCTACTCGCGTCTAGATACGCGTGAACTGGTTGAGTTTGGCCGCGTTGCCGAAGGCAAACCGGCAATAGAAACGCAGATGATTTTAAACCATAAGTCGGCCATCGAATTGCTGGTTGAAAACATCGGATCAGTAGAATTCAATCGCTACACCATCATGAATTTGCATAGCGCCTTAGCTGAAAACTTACTGCCCAACCCTGCCGATGAAGGTCGCGTGCGCCAACACGCTGTAGATATCAGCCACAGCGTTTACAAGCCAATATCGGTGCCGCAACAACTCGAAGACCTGCTCGATATTTTACTAAGCCGCGCCAATCAAATTACCGACCCCTTCGAACAGGCATTTTTTGTAATGGTACATCTGCCCTATTTGCAACCCTTTGCAGACATCAACAAACGGGTGTCGCGACTTGCAGCAAACTTACCACTCTTTCGCGCCAATTTATGCCCGATGACCTTCCTCGGCGTACCCCCAGAAATGTATAGCCGCGCAATACTAGGCGTATATGAGTTAACCCGGGTTGAGCTATTGCGCGACGTGTTTGTATGGGCTTATGAGCGCTCAGCCCAAGAATACATGGCCATCAAACAAACCTTAGCCCAACCCGACCCACAACGGCTGAAGTGGCGCGCAATAATTAAAAACACCGTTCGTGAGATTGTGCTAGCGCCAGAAGTGGATGCTTTGCTAGTGATCGAACAATCCCTAAAGTCATCCGTGCCCGATGACGAAAGAGCAAATGTTGCTGCAATTATTATCGAAGATTTACGACGGATGCACGAAGGCGTGTTGGCGCGATATGGGCTACGCTTGTCAGAGTATTTGCATTGGAAAACAGCACAACACTAATAGTATAGAACGCGCAGGCTTTAGCTATGCGCTCTGGAAACATGCTGGGCATCTTTAATTTACCAATCGCGAATGACAAAATGCATCATCGTTTTCTGAACCAGACCCCGGGCACGCGCTTATTTGGTAATGGATAAAACTGTGGCGATAGCTCAACAACGTACAAAAGTACAGCTTCACTACGCCACCCCAAACCCGCCCCCGCCCGGTGTTTCTAATACAAACACATCGCCCGTATTCATCTCACATTCGTCCGAATAAGATAAATCAATACGGCTGCCATCAACGCGTTCCACCCAGTTGGCACCAACAGCACCCACGCCGCCGCCTTGCATGCCGAACGGCGGGATGATGCGGTGACCCGCTAATATAGCTGCGGTCATGGGTTGTAAAAAGCGAATTTTTCTAGTGGCGCCATTACCGCCGTGATGCTTGCCGGCACCGCCAGAATTTTTTCGGATGCTGTGTTCTTCTACTCTTACTGGATAGCGAAATTCCAATATTTCTGGATCAGTTAGACGTGAATTGGTCATATGCGCTTGCACGGTATCGCAGCCGTTAAATGTGGGGCCAGCACCGGTGCCACCAGATACGGTTTCATAGTATTGATATTGCGCATTGCCAAAGGTAAAGTTATTCATGGTGCCATAGCTTGCCGCCATCACGCCTAACGCACCGATGATCGCATCGGTTATGCATTGCGATGTTTCCACATTACCAGCCACCGTGGCTGCGGGGGGGGATGGGCTTAACATACTGCCTGCCGGAATAATGATGGTAAGCGGTTTTAGGCAGCCTGCATTTAGGGGAATATCACTATCCACCAGCATTCGGAATACATACAACACCGCAGCGTACACCACTGCAGATGGTGCATTGAAGTTAGATTCTAATTGCGCGGAGGTGCCCGTAAAGTCAATGAGGGCACTGCGTTTATCCGCACCAATTTTCACACACACTTTAATGACTGCACCATTATCCATTTCATATGCATAGCTACCATCGCACAGCTTGCCAATTACACGGCGCACACATTCTTCGGCGTTATCTTGCACATGTTGCATATAGGCGTTAACAGTATCCAATCCAAAGTGCGTCACCATGCGATTTAGTTCCTGCACGCCTTTTTCATTCGCGGCAATTTGTGCACGCAAATCAGCAATATTCTGATCAATATTTCTCGCCGGATACCTTGCCGACCCTAGTAATTCGCGCATCTGTGCTTCCAGCATTACGCCATTTTCAACGAGTTTTACGTTATCAAGCAGCACGCCTTCATCCACCACGGTTTTAGAAAACGGTGGCATGGAGCCCGGTGTAATACCGCCGATATCGGCATGGTGTCCGCGCGAACCAACAAAAAATTGCGGTACTTTGGCGTTGCCCAAAAACACGGGAGAGACCACAGTTACATCCGGTAAATGGGTGCCGCCGTTGTAAGGGTCGTTGAGCACAAACACATCGCCCGGCTGCATTTTTCCGTGATTTTTACGCACAATCGTTTTAATGCTTTCGCCCATAGAACCCAGATGGACAGGCATGTGCGGCGCATTGGCAATTAAATTGCCGTCACTATCAAACAAAGCACAGCTAAAATCTAAGCGCTCTTTGATGTTTACCGAGTAGGCTGTTTGCTGTAAGCGCAACCCCATTTGTTCGGCGATGGACATGAATAAGTTATTGAATACCTCCAGCATAACGGGATCAACCGTGGTGCCGATAGCGTGATTGGTTTTACGCACGGTAATCCGCGTGAGCACTAGGTGATTTTGCACCGTAACTTCTGCCTGCCATTCCGGCTCAATCACGGTAGTGGTATTTTTTTCCGCGATGATTGCTGGGCCGGTAATGACTTGCCCAAGAGCCAGCGCATCACGAGCATAAATGGGTGCTTGATGGGCACAGCCTTGGCTAGTGAGGGCGGCGTGGGCAATGGGCATAGCCGCAATAGTGGGATGTTTTTCGGCAGCAATATTGTGTGCATCATTAGCGCCAATGGCTTCTACTGATACTGCTTCTACTATTAATGCGCGCCCCGGCATTAGGAAGCTAAAGCGCTGCTTATATTGCGCCTCAAATGCGGCCTGCATAGCGGCAACAGCAGAAAAATCAACGGTGATAGCAGAATCAGTACCGGCATATTTAAGTTGCACACGGCGCTTAATGGTGATGTTGGAAGCCTCAATACCTTGCGCCTGCACTTCTTCAAACGCTGGTGCAGCAAGATTTTCTAGTGCGGCGTGTACAGCAGGCAAATTATCATCGCTCAATGCACTTTCTAGCGCCCGTTCGCGCATCGCCACAATATCGGCCAGCCCCATACCGTATGCAGACAACACCCCTGCCAGCGGATGAATGTATACGCGTGTCATACCGAGTTCGTCAGCTACTAGGCAGGCGTGCTGCCCACCCGCACCACCAAAACATTGCAAAGTATATTCGGTTACGTCATGACCGCGTTGCACAGAAATAAATTTAATAGCATTGGCCATATTGGCCACAGCAATTTGCAAAAAGCCCTCGGCCACCTGCTCTGGCGTTTGCGTTTTACCTGTTGCTGCTTTAATGTCTTCGCTAAGTGCCGTAAATTTTTTGCGTACTACTTCAGCATCCAGCGCTTCATTGGCGTTTACGCCAAATACATTTGGAAAATGCGCAGGCTGAATTTTACCCAGCATTACATTGCAATCTGTGACCGCTAAAGGGCCGCCGCGTCGGTAACAAGCTGGCCCAGGATTTGCACCAGCGCTGTCTGGTCCCACCCGATAACGTTGCCCGTCAAAATGCAAAATAGAGCCACCACCAGCGGCGATAGTGTGTATTGACATCATTGGCGCACGCATACGCACCCCTGCCACGGCGGTTTCAAATTCACGCTCTAAGGTGCCCGCATAGTGGGAAACATCGGTAGATGTGCCGCCCATATCGAAGCCAATCACTTTGCCAAAACCTGCTCCTTCAGCCGTGCGCACCATGCCGATAATGCCACCTGCCGGACCGGAGAGAATGGAATCTTTACCTTGGAAACGCGTGGCGTCCGTTAAGCCGCCGTTGGATTGCATGAAGAATAGCTTTGGTACAGGGCGACGTGCATCCGAATTAGATAATTCCGTTGCTACTTGATTCACATAGCGCCGCAAAATAGGCGATAAATAAGCGTCTACAACGGTAGTATCACCACGCGATACCAGCTTCATCAGCGGGCTGGTTTGATGCGAGGTAGAAACTTGGGTAAAGCCAATATCACGCGCTATTTCGGCTACTTTTAATTCATGCTGCGTAAACCGATAGCCATGCATAAAAACGATAGCAATAGCGCGAAAACCACGATCCCACGCCGCTTGCAACGCTACTCTGGTTGCGATTTCATCCAAGCTAGTAACAACATCACCATGTGCACCAATACGCTCGGCAATTTCCACCACATCGCTGTATAGCAATTGTGGCAGCGTTATTTCCATATCAAAAATACGCGGGCGATTTTGGTAGGCAATACGCAATTGATCGCGAAACCCTTTGGTGATAGCCAGCAGCGTCTTTTCCCCTTTACGTTCCAGTAAAGCATTGGTGGCTACCGTAGTGCCCATTTTTATGGCTTCAATTAGCGCCACTGGAATGGCTTCTTCCGCTGCCAGCCCAAGTAATTGACGTATGCCCGCCACAGCGGCATCGCGATATTGCTCGGGATTTTCTGATAATAATTTATGCGTGATGAGTGCACCATCGGGTTGACGTGCCACGATGTCAGTAAAAGTGCCACCACGGTCAATCCAAAACTGCCACTGCGCTTTTTGAGTCATTACGAATACTTTCTAAAGTGAAGTTGCGACGCGTGCCGCTTGGTCATACATGCCAGAAAGCATGCGCAAAAAGCCAGCCAATTCGCCCAAGGTCGCATTTTCGCTGCCATCTTTTGATAATGAGGCTACTAGACAAGCTTCACGCACTTCACGATAGCGCTGAATATAGTCTTGGCCTAGTTGCGTGGTAAAAAAAACTACTTCCTTACCACGCTTTTCTGTTTGTACTAGCTCCATGGAAACCAATTTTTTAAGGGCGTAGGAAACGATATGGGTATCTTCAATATTAATCATGAAGCAAATATCAGCCAACTTTTTTTCACGTGCGCGGTGATATACATGATGCAGGAGCAACACTTCAAGGGACGTTAAATCCTTCAAACCTGCCGCCGCCATACAGCGCACGACCCAGCGGCTAAATGCATTGCCAGCAATGATTAAGCCAAATTCAAACTCCGATAATTCCACGCTTTTAGGCGACACCAAGTGTGACGACGACACAAATAATCGCGGCGCGATTGGCTCCAGAGTAGCAACGGGAAGCGCCGCTTTTGATTTCAGTAGCTTACGGGCTTTTGGCAAAGCTTCGGATGATTTTTTAGAGGCTATTTTTGGCATTTGATTGGAAAACGTCGATAATTTATTGACAATTTATCAACGTATTGGTAGATTTGCAAGCACTGAATGTAATTTCGGTCGTACTTTTCGGTTTTTAACTCTAAGGAGATCACCATGAAACGTCGTACTTTAATTCAAACTATCGCCACTTTATTTGTCGGTAGCACGCTCGCCCTAAGCGCCACCGCACAAACAAAGTGGGACATGCCCACCGGTTATCCAGCCGCAAATTTTCATACTGAAAACGTAAAGCAGTTTGCCGCTGACGTAGAAAAAGCCAGTGCCGGAAAATTAAAAATTACGGTACATGATGGCGGATCGCTATTTAAACAAAATGAAATTAAACGTGCCGTACAAGCAGGCCAAGCACAGGCAGGTGAATTTTTACTGCCTGCCTTAGCCAATGAAGATCCAGTGTATGGCCTAGATTCCGTACCGTTTTTAGCCGATAGTTATGCCGCGAGCCAAAAGCTTTGGGCGGTCTCGCGCGCTGCCATTGAAGCACGTATGGCGAAGCAAGGCATTAAAGTGCTGTACGCCGTAGCGTGGCCACCACAGGGCTTGTACAGCAAAAAACCAATCACGAGTGGCGCTGATATGAAGGGTTCAAAATGGCGTGCCTATAGCCCTCAAACCAATCGCATTGGTGAGCTTTTTGGTGCGCAGCCGGTGACGATTCAGGCTGCTGAATTGGCTCAAGCGCTTTCAACTGGGGTAGTTGAAACACATATGACATCGGGCGCTACCGGTGTTGATATTAAGGTGTGGGACTCTATGGGCAAGGGGGCGAACTATTACGATGCCCAAGCATGGTTACCAAAAAATTTAGTGGTGGTAAATCAAAAGGCGTTTGATGCATTAGATAAAGCCACGCAGGACGCGGTCGTAAAAGCGGGTGCGGAAGCCGAAACACGCGGCTGGAAAGCGTCTGCCGCGCGTGATCAAGTCACAAAAGAAATTATGACTACTAACGGTATAAATGTAGCAGCACCGAGTGCACAGCTAAAAGCCGATTTGAAGAAAATTGGCTCTACCATGCAAGCTGAGTGGGAAAAAGCGATGACCGATAAAGGTGCAGGGGCTGATGCTAAGGCGGTGTTGGACGCCTATCGAAAGTAAGCGATTAGTGAGGGCTATACGCATCACCACAAGCAATAGCCCTCAACGATCTAGGCCATCAGCACTGCACTTTCGTTGTTATCGAACCAACTTAACAGAATGCATAACGAGGAACCGCCACTATGCGTAAATTTCTAAATGCAATCTACGATGGCGCGGCTTATCTTGCGGCGCTGTCAATGATTGCATGTTTACTGATGGTATTAGCAAGTGTAGCTGGTCGCTTACTTAGTTTTAATTTGCGCGGCTCTGATTCTTACGCGGGTTACACGATGGCTGCAGCCGGTTTTTTAGCTTTAGCCCATACCTTGAAGCGCGGTGAGCATATACGAGTGACCTTGCTCATTGATCGCCTGCAACCAAAAGCCAAGCACTTCATGGAAATAATTGCGCATTTAGTGGGCTTATTTTTTGCCGGTGCCTTTGCATTTTTTTCTTGTAGGCTAGCGTATCAATCCTATTTGCTCAACGATATTTCGCAGGGCAATGATGCGACAGCCTTATGGATTCCCCAACTAAGTATGGCGCTAGGTGCCGCGATTTTGTTCATTGCAATTTTAGACGAGTTGTACTTGCATATCGCCAATAAACATGTGGCTTCCGGTTTTGAAAACGAACTCAAGTTGATGGAATAATCATGAGTGATATTGGTATAACACTCGTACTCATTGCCGCGTTATTCTTGCTTTTAGCATTTGGAACGCGCATTGGCTTAGGCCTTCTCGGTGTGGCGTGGATTGCGATGGAGCTATTTACCTCACGTCCAGTGGGCGACGCCATGGCTGCCACCGTTTGGGGCTCCGCATCGTCTTGGACTTTAACTGCCCTGCCCTTGTTTATCTGGATGGGCGAAATTTTATTTCGTACTAAATTATCTGAAGACATGTTCAAAGGCTTGGCACCTTGGGTAACGTGGCTGCCAGGTCGATTACTACACACCAATATTATTGGCTGCACCATTTTTGCCGCCGTTTCCGGCTCTAGTGCGGCAACCTGCGCCACCATTGGCAAAATGACCTTACCTGAACTACAAAAACGCGGCTATCCAGAGGATATTACCATCGGCTCACTCGCGGGTGCAGGCACCTTGGGCTTACTCATTCCACCCTCAATTATTATGATTGTATATGGCGTAGCGTCAGATACGTCCATCACCAAATTATTTATTGCTGGCGTGCTGCCGGGGCTATTATTAGCGAGCTTATTTTCAGGCTACGTCGTCGTTTGGTCACTGCTGAATAGAGATAAAATTCCCAGCGCTGACCGCTCCTTCACGTTCAAGGAAAAGCTCTACGAATCGCGCCATTTAATCCCAGTTATTCTCTTGATTACCCTAGTGCTAGGATCAATCTACCAAGGTTATGCCACCGCCACAGAGGCAGCCGCCTTGGGCGTGGTGGGCGCATTGGTGTTATCACTATTGCAAGGGGCAATGAACTGGAAAACCTTTATTGACAGCCTCATGGGCGCTACCCGCCTTTTTTGTATGATCGCCTTGATACTTGCTGGCGCGGCGTTTTTAACCTTGGCAATGGGCTATATAGGCCTGCCACGCCACCTTGCCGAATGGATTGGCGGGATGGGATTAACGCCGTTCTGGCTGCTGTTTGGCCTGATGCTGTTCTATATCGTGCTCGGCTGCTTCTTAGATGGCATTTCCATGGTGGTACTCACGATGGGCGTGGTGTTGCCAACGATATTGAAAGCTGGAATTGACCCCATCTGGTTTGGCATATTTATAGTACTAGTCGTAGAGATGGCGCAGATCACCCCGCCAGTGGGATTCAATTTATTTGTGCTACAAGGCATGACTAAACGAGATATTGCCTACATCGCCCGCGTCACCTTGCCGTTTTTCTTCCTAATGGTGGCGGCGGTATTATTGATTTACTGCTTCCCAAGTATCGTTACTTGGCTGCCGAAAAATATGTAGTTAATATCTTGATCAATTATCACGATGCGATAACGATATTCTGATTGGGCGGTAGAAATTCAATCAGTTGATTTAACGAAATCGGTTCAAGCAATATCACCATAATCTAAATGGGTGAATTGGTTTTCAGCCAAGCTTACACGGCTGCACCTACAGGGGTTTGTTAGCCTTCACCAGTCGCACGAAATGTCTGCGCGACATCGAGTGACAAGCGAATGGTGATGCGTTCTTTTGTGGGCGCTTTTTGTGCGCCGCACAGGGCGAGGCAATGCCAGATCAATCGTTGAGAGATCGCCTACTTCGCCATCACTATCAATTAAGTGTAAGCGTGAAACCATGTTTAATTCCTTCTCTGGCGGTAGCTTTCGAAAACGAGCACCACGACGTACGGTCGTCGTTTCGGTAGCAGGCAAAAGATACTTTGAAATAGTATCTTCTACAGGAATATTGAATTGAGCTCTTCGTCGTTATAAAGAATGTGTTGCATCGCGCAAAATCACTACTCAAACCTACTACTCTTGGACAGATCTGCCTAAGAGTCACGCGTTCTTTAACGTTCTTTTAATAGTTCTATTGCCGTCGCCTCAATGCTTTCGGCGACACCCGTTAGCGCGACGTCCAAGTTAGCAAAGGTCGTCAACGGCTGTGCGTCTTTTGGCAAGGTTTGCAAATTCGCAAGGGGCGTATGCTGCCAAATGCAACTTCGAAGCATCACCGGAATGACGGCACACTTACCTGCTTTGTGCCGATCAATGGCCTGAGTTAGTTCTATTTCGTTACAGTATCTGGAGTTAATGAAATCAATGCTTACTAGTAATAGGATAATATCCGCTACTCCAAGATTGTGGGTAATAGATTTTGCCCAATCATCTCCAGCTAATATTTTTCGATCATGCCAAGTGTCCACCAAACCCTTTTGTTTTAGAGGCGTTAAGTGCTTCATTAAATCCTGTTTTAAACTTTCGTCTACGTGTGAATAAGAAACAAATACCTTAAGCATTTTTTTGCATTCGACCGGTCGGGTGACGAGCAAGATCGTTTTGCCTGGTTTACGGCCAAGTTTCACTTTTTTTGCATCAATCAACTCAGTTTCAGTTGCTTCGTATTTCTCCTTGTTCCAACCGAGCTCCTTTTGTAAGGTCTGTCTCACGATAGACTTATTTTCGATAGATATGCTCGCCAACTTATCGATAAATAACTCTTTATTTGTACGGCGTTTTCTTGTCATTCGGCTGCCTCCAAGTAAACCATTTTAAATGAAATATTCTTATACTTAAGTGTTCGAATTAAGCTCATTAAATAGTCTAATGCGCCCCAAAATAGGTTATTTTCGTGTGGGCTCTGCGCTGATAGTCGTGTAACCCTACCCCAAAACTCTACCCCTTACACTTCTGCTTAGGTGCAGCCTTAGCCGCATAAGGTTTCGATTTTCCGCCTGCTGCTTTCCCTCGCGGTGGCCCTACAAACTTACCCCTTGCAGGGGCTGGGTGCCCACTTGGGCCATAGGCTACGCGGCGGCGGTTTTTGGGGGCGGCTGTGGTGTCGTCTTTGGCTTCGTCGCCGGGTGGGCGGAGTTTGGCACGTTTTGGTTCTGTAGCTAGAATGCCTAGGGGGAGTACTCTGGATTTACGGATTGCGGGGGCGGGTTCTGGGGCGGCTAATTTAGCGGCTGCTTGTTTTTTGTTGAGTTTAACGGGGCGGGCACGGATAATGGGGGCTGGTTCTTTTTTGTCGGGGTTTAACCGCCAAAGCACGAATTGCTTGCCGACGTGTGCCACGGCTAAGCATGAGAGTTTTTCGCAAATTTCGGCGAGCCAGCCTAGGCGTTCTTCGCGGACATCGCTATTGGCTTTGACTTTGATGAGTTCGTGGGCTTTTAGGTTTATGTCGATTTCGCGGACGACAGCGGGGGTTAAGCCGTTGTTGCCGATCATTACGACGGGGGACAGGTCATGTGCCTGTGCTTTGAGCGCTTGGCGCTGAATAGAGGATAATTCTGTTTTCATTTATGGATTATAAGGCTTATGGCGAATGCGCGCCCTAAAAATAGTCGTGACTGGGTACAACGACATTTAAGTGACCCCTACGTGATTCGTGCTAACGAGGAGGGTTTTCGGTCGCGTTCAGTCTATAAACTGACTGAAATTGATGATAAAGAACGGCTGTTGAAGCCCGGTATTACTGTTGTAGATTTGGGCTCAGCGCCGGGTGGGTGGTCACAATTGGCGGTACAAAAACTGCGTCCTGATTTGCATCCGTCTAGTAAAATCATTGCTATTGATATTTTAGAGATGGATCCGATCACAGGGGTGCATTTTATCAAGGGTGACTTTTCTTCGCAACAAGGCCGTGATGCAGTCGTGGCTGCGGTGTCGCCAGACGGTAAAGTGGGGCATGTTGACCTTGTAATTTCTGATATGGCCCCAAATATGTCTGGTATCCCTACGACAGATCAGGCCAGAATGTTTCATTTAGGCGAAATTGCGATGGATTTCGCGATTGAGTTTTTGAAACCTAATGGGGTATTTATCGTCAAAGTATTTCAAGGTACGGGTTTTGAGCCATTTGTGAAGCTATTACGGCAGAATTTTGTGAAAGTATCCACGAAAAAGCCAGGTGCATCGCGAAATGAAAGCCGTGAATCGTATTTGTTTGGGCGTGGCGTTAAAATTAAGTCGCCTGACGTTAAGCTTGATTAAAGAATTAGAATGCCGATTGTTGTAGTATTAGAGACTGTTTTGGTACGCACGCCATATTGCAGCGGCCAATTTTTGGGTATATGAGGAAAAACTGATGAATAGCAATTTAGCAAAACAAATCGGAATCTGGATATTGGTGGCCATCGGCCTCACGTTTGCGTTCACTTACCTGAACAAAGGCACGAATAAAGACGACAAAATGCTTTATTCCCAGTTTAAG
>JANMDR010000265.1:0-5714 GCA_031376425.1 Betaproteobacteria bacterium | reverse complement strand
CAGTTAGTTTCAAAACGGTTTCGGTGGTTTATGAAGGTATTGAATATTCGTCATCAACGTAGTGATGTGGGCTGTCCGTGGCAGAACGGGTTTATTGAGCGGTTCTTTGGCTCATTGAAGCAAAAACTGAATCAAATCGGTGTAGAAGATTTTACGCAACTGAACTTTGTGCTGCATGAATTTAAAGATTGGTACAACCAAATTCGACCCCATCAAGGCTTAGATGGACGTACCCCAGCAGAGGTGCGAGCTTGGTTGACCGGACGCATCACAACAGAACAGTTTGAAGAAAAGGTTACCGAAAGCGTCACACCTTTTGCGGCATGGGATGGCTTACTTACGGGGTATCGAATACGGTGGAAATCCGCTTAAAAAGGGGTTTACAGATATTTAAATTTACTCGTTTCGTATAGCAGTTGCGAGGAATGCTCATGCGTTTGTGCGTCTAAATTTAGGACGATTTGGCTTATGATGTGATGAAAAAACGGTTAAGCTTAAAACGCGACAGTGCTTCAAAATTTGATTGCAGATTTAGCGATCAAAAAATTTTAAAGAATGCTGTTTTTGCCTGTGTTTTAAGATGCGTCCACGGTGGACAGGACACCGCAGTGGGCAGAACAAATTAATCCCAAGGACCTTCGTCCAGTGTCCAAGTACCCATTTCAAAGATACCAACCCACGTATCTGTAAGTGCTTCACCTGTCGCGCGCGCTTCAAAGTGGGAGCTAGGGCAAACTTCGCCTATGCTCATTACCAAGCCCCGCACCCCGGCTGCTGTTATCGCGAAGTCGCTTTGCCCGGTTTCAAACGCATGTCGCAAATTCATCGCCACTTCTGCAGGGTATGATTCAGCAACAACGCGTTCCTCAACTTCATCGTAAATCATGTCGAAATTAATTTCATCGCCATAGCCTAAAAAATTAATTTGAAGCGTCGAATCGAAACTCATTTGCTCTAGTCCTTAGTGTTTTTATTGCGCGACGATATTGTACGAGTCTAATTAGCGTCGAAGTAGCTAAAGTGACAATTATTTCGCCCACTCCGGACGTGGCACATTTGGCATATGGTCGTAAGCTTTAAGTATTGTTTGTTGTGGTGTAAGTTGCGGGTTTGCGTGCCAATACACAATTTTTAGCCATTTAGCGGCGCGCAGATATTGCCCATAGCTAATCCAGCTTTCCTCAAGGTGAGTGGTCAGCATTTTTTGACCGGCTGCGAGCAAATCGTCTGGCGCGTAGCACACATGCGTTTTTTGCAGGCAGAGTGCGTAAGCAAACCCACGCGGGGAAAGTGCGCCACTTAGATTCGGGCGTTTTACTTTATGTGATGCCTCGTAAAGGCTTATGGCCGCCTCATATTCTTCTGCTTGATAGGCGAGTGCCATATGATCGTCCCAGCCGCCCGCATCCCATTTACCTTTCGGCCAAACGATTTCGTCGTTAAATAATGAAAGGTTGTTTTTAGTTGCAGCTTGCCAAACTGCCACGTCATTTACAGCATTTAACATCCATAAACCGATGCCTTTTGCTTCTAAAAGCATACCTTTATGAAAGTTAATGGACTCACCCAAATCTTCATCGTGATCAATGCCATATGTTAGCCAGTCAAGAGACCTAGGTAACACTGGGGCAATTTCATTTTTTAAGTTAACCAGCCATGCACTTACGATAGTTTCAACGCTGGTTAATCCAAAATTTCCGACAGGGTCGTCTTTTTTTGCCGTTGCCGATAACTCGAAGTCTAATAAAAAATTTAGGAACTTACTTCTTCGCTGGACGGGATCGAATACCATTTTAACCTCAACACAGTTTGCCATTGCAATAGCGTAGCGTTATTGAATTTCTTACATTACCTGCACCGACGGTATTGGTATTAAAAGTTCGAGTGCTCAGGTTTTGAAGAGCTTTAGCTTCAATTGCAGGTGGAAGATTTGCAGCAAGAACTGCCTCTCTTGCCTCCCTTATGGCGAAATTTCTTGGGCCGGTCTTTGCAAAAGTACCCGAATCTTCAATAATTACTGCCGCACTTCTAAATTTGCTATCCCATAGAGTAACTTCGCCTCTCAGATTTACAGAAATAATATCAGAACCATTTCGACCGATTCTATCGCCCCATTTTAATACCGTGTCGCCAGTTTCTGCGACTTGATTAGCCAATCTCACTTCTGATTGGTAACCGTTAATATGTGAGTAGGCCACCAAATCTGTTTGGGCTCCTTTAACAAAATTCGGGAAATACTCCCATCCAGCAACAGGAGGAGGCAATCTGGGATTTAATGGAACCCCCATAAATACACGCTCGCCTTCCGTTACAAAATTCGCTGCACCGGAAGCTTTCAATTCAGCCTCAATCGCCACTGACGTATATTGCGCTTGCGATTTTGCAAGAATAGCTCTCACTTGGCTCACATCGGTTAACCCCGAGCGCAACAAAAATTCACCAATTCTAGGCGAAGCTAACGCAGCTTCAAGCGCCAAAGGACTTAACGTAAACAATGACGCCAGAAGTTCGCTCTTATCCCTATCAAGACCAGAGGTTGTAGAAATTGCATCCGCAATTCTTGAGTAAACCGTTTCACCAGAAATTGCGCTTTGTGCACTCGCAAAACCTTGATCAATCATCACAGTTGCTGTGCCAGCACCTACTAAGCAGAGGAAGACCGTTGAGCAACCTGCCGAGACTGTAGCTACTGCGCCGCCGACACCTGCAACAGCACCAAGCACCCCAAAAATTCGAGTTCGTAGAACGGCGTTTTCTTTTGCGTTAACTCCGAGCAAATCGTCAAATAATTCTTTACCAAATGTCTCCATACGCTGGTTTAGCAATGTTAAGTCACGATCTTGACGACTCAGCAATTGTTCAGTGAGTGCTTTACCGAAGACCCCACTCAACTCTTTCAAAGCGTTACGCCCATCGAGCGCTTGTTCGAAGCTATCTGCGCACGAAACCAAATCGTTACATGTGAAGGCATTCGTGCTAGTTGTCTCCTGTAGTCGCAAATAGGTTCTTAACCAAGCACAGCTCTCCGGTGCTGCACCTTTGCAGTTTGCGTTGACCATTTCCGCAGCCCGTACGAGCGAGTCACGATTTTTCCAATTATTCTCCACCGCATTCTGACTAGCCGTAATCGCCTGCGTCACATCAAAGCCCGCTGCCTGTGCCGCAAAGCCGCTCACTAAGGTTGCAAGACCGACCGTGACCGCATCCCCTGCCCCTTGGTTGTCTCTAAATAGACTAGAGATAGTAGGGCCTGCAAGCTGTGCTAATAGCTCACCCGTGACCGCACCAAAGGCTTGGCTCGCACAATCACCATTTGGCTTCATCAGTGCTATTACGCATCCGGCCACGGCATGGCTCAGTAGGTTTAGCGGCGGATTAGTACCGGTTTGCTGACCGATGAATTCGGCTGCTTCTTTGGCTAAGCTGCTGGCGATGCTGTTTACAAACGTGGCGTAGAAATCCTTGCCATTGCCGCCATTGATTGCCGCACTAACGGACGCACTGACGAGTGCTTGGGTTAACCCTTGCACTATCTTGCTGCCGGTCGTGAGCACTTGTACCGCCGATTGTGTAACGGTGGTCACGTTATTGACTACCGACTTTACGCTCTCCATAATCGGCTTGCCGAACGCATCGAGCTTGTCGGTATAGGTCAACCCAAGACTCGGTGTAATCGCATCCATCAGCCCTGCCGTGAGCGCACTCACGAGTACATTCTTGCCCAGCGCTTTCCAGTCAATTTTACCAGTGGTAATGAGTTGGCTTGAGATACCAGCAAGCAATGCGGCTACGCCGGCGTTCACTGCAGCGGCACCCACCAACGCGGTCACACTGCTCAAGCCAATGGTATTGAATATCGCAACACCGCAGGCCTGACAGAAGAAACCAATGGCAATGGCTGCTACTGCTGCAAGAATGGTTTTCCATAAATCTTTGTTTTTATCTTTACCATCGTAAGTCTTGCTATTCTCCGTGGGTATTAAGCTTTGCAGATCAAAGGTCACCCCTGCGGCTGTTGCCTGCTGTTGTATCAGGTTAAACAACGCAGTGTTGTCAGCGGCTGTGCCATCACGGGTGGTGAAGTTGCCGGGCTCGGTTAGGATGCGCTTTACCTGTGCGCCAAACTCCCAGTGATTGGCCGCAATGGTGCCGCCCGGCTCTAGGCTGGTGCCTGAGCTGATGACTTGCCAGCTCTTGGTATCCGTTTGTACATAGCGCTGACCAATATCGGCTAGGTGTCTCTGGCTTATTAAATTCGTCACCTGCACGCTAATGGTGTCAGCACTAATAAAGCCGGTGTTGGTGAAGACCTCCCCTTTGATGGTGAGCTTGTCTTGGATAATTAAGGTGCCGGGGCTGGATGTGGCGTTCGGGTCAAGGCCGTAGATGATAGGTTTACCATCTTTGTCGGTAATGGGAGCGTTGCCGTTGTTGACGTCGAGTAATGGCCGACCATCGAGCTGCACTTTGCCTAAGCTAATACCAGTGGGCTTGGGTGGTTCAGGTTGGCCGCCATTGTTATTATTGTTGTTGCCCCCTGTAAAGCGGGTATTGGTGCTGCCATCGGGATTAGTGGTGCCATTGCCACCCGGAAGCTGGCCAACACCAGCAGGAACGACGTAGGCGGGGTTGGGGATATAAGCCCCGTTAATGTCTCTGATGAAGGCGTTATCTTCTAGCTCACGGCTATTGGTGATGAAGCTGGTGGTAGTGTTATTGCTACCATTGCTTTGACCGATGATGGTTCTAATGTTTTGCCCAGCAAAGCCAACGCTAAATTCACGTGCACCGGTCGTGGCGGCGGTGTCTGGCCGTGGGGCATTGCCGCCGGTTTGGCCGATGCCATTGGTATTGGGTATGGGGGTGCTGAGCCTTAAGTTCGAGGTGCCGTTCTGCCCGCCGTTGATGGTGCCGTTTTTAGCCACTACCAAGCCATTATTAAAGAAGCTCGGTACGGTGTTGTTAGCACCGGTGTTTAAATCGCCATTGGCTTGAACGATGCCTAAAATAATCCGATCATTGCTGGCAGGGAAGCCACCTTGTAACACACCCGATTCTTCAGCGCCCTTGCTGCCGCCGTTAACCGGTGGACGGAAGCGTACCCATTGGGTTTCGAGTAGATGACTTTCGTTTTTAAGGATGCCCGCATTGATGTTGCCGGTGGCATACACCGATGAGGCATTATTGAATAGGGTGCCACCTACAGTTAGGTTGCCACCAGCTTGTATTTCAGCGCGATCAGTAGATTCAAACTGGCTGGTGGTGCGCCAGTAGTAGAATTGGGCGGCAAAGGCGGGATCAATCACATCGGGGATGCCGTACTGCCCCCAGTTAACTAAGCCGCCTTGCACGATAGGGCCACGGGTATTGGTGAGGTTACCCTTTACTTCAATGTTCTTGTTGGTGCTAAAGGTGGCGTTGTAGTTAGTGAAGTTGCCAGTAAAGACGACATTGTTGCCCGTTAATGCCCAGTTGCGGCCTTTGTTAGTTACTTCTGGGGTATCAAAGATGAGCGCATTGGTGGCAGCCGTATTGCCGATGGTGTCGCTATTGATTTGGCTTTGTTTAATCGTCAGATTGCCGTTGGAATAGGCGATGCCATTGCCGGTGTAGCCGAAGGCGGCGTCACCTAAGTTGGCCGTACCGCGACGGTTTACGTCGGTGTCGTTGGAAATGATAATTAAACTGTCTTGTGCAGCAATTTGACCGCTGGC